>JBBSCW010000269.1:0-4814 GCA_038249855.1 Bacteroidales bacterium | reverse complement strand
TAAAACTCAGGCAACTTATTGTCGGTAGTTGTAGTTGTTGCTGATTCTTGTGTGGTTGAATCACTGGCTGCTGGGGTTTGTTCGGCATTATTGCTATTTGTGCTTTCTTCTGCAAAAAGTGAAGCTGTTTTACTAGTTCGTCTCCAATTGTCTTCCAATTTACGTCGACCCCATTTTTTCGCAAAATCGGATTTTCCTGATTTTACCAAATTAGGATTGTAAAAATACCAATCACCCGCTTTCCCCGTATTTTGTCCAATCAAAGGGGGCATACCGTTGAAATCATCCTCTGGGTTTGCGAAGTTATTATCTTTTTCCTTAGCTAAATCGGCAGCCTTTTTCTCCTCCTCAATCAGTTTACTGATAATCTTTTCAACTATTTCGAGCCTTTTTGCTTCCGAAAGTGTCGACAAATATTGTAAACTGTCTTGAAGCGTAACAATTTCATTTTGAACTACTAATTCACCTAAAGTTTCAGCACGTTTAGTTACTCTCTCAAAATCTTCCTGAGTTGGTGTAATTATTTTTGAGGCTTCATCGTAAGCAGGTTGAGCTTTGATATAGTTTTGCTTGCCATAATACAAATCGCCCAAAGTAATTAGTGTTTGTGCTTTGTTTAAACCGTTTCGTGTACTTTTTTCGGCAGAAAGATTGAAGTTTTCCATGGCCTTTATAGTATCGGAATGTTGCAAATGAGTTTTTCCAATAACATAATAAATTTGATCTAAATAATCTTTATTATTGGAGTTTTTCAGCATTTTGCTCAACTCTTTTCTAACAGCAACGGGATCGCGACTGTCGAGTTCAGCTCTGTTAATACCTGCATTAAAATCCATCTCGAAAGAAGGATTGAGTTTAATCACTTTGCTAAATGCCGAATAAGCTTGCGGGATGTTGCCAGTTTGGGTATATAATTGACCCAACAGGAAAGTAAACCTTTGTTTTTGAACTTTGTCAGATTCGTTTTTCAAGCAGATTTCTAAAAATGGAATTGCTTCTTTATATTGCTTCTTTTTTAGGAGTAAATCAGCATTTACGGCTGCAAAAAGTCCGAAATTCTTGACTTTTAAATCATCTTGTTTGATCTTGGATAAAACTTGTTCAGCTTCATAAATCCAGCCCATTTCGGCATAAGCACGCACTATCCACAGTTGACTTTGAGCTACCAAATCTTTTTGGGTACTATAATGACGTGTAATGTAAGTGAAAGTCCCAACCGAACCTAAAAAATCAGCCTTGTGAAATTCCGATTTGGCAAGCAGCATCCAAGCATCTTTCATGGCTGGATTAAATTCCTCTTGTTTGTACCAAAGTTGATATTCGGGATCACTCCATTTCTTGACGTTGCGAACCGGTTTTTGCTTGATGGAGTGCAATTTAATAGCTTTCCGTGACTTTTCTATCGTTCTGTCGAAGTTCGATTTTGCTGAATTAGCATTCTCATGTTTGCTGATGGCATACATCGGGATTATAGTCGAATAATCTTCGGTATTAGCATTGGCTATATTGCGCATTCCCTCTTCATAACTGGTCATTCCGTTGAAATAAACATTGAATTTTGTGTTCACGGATTGATACGCACGCGTCGACCATGTGTTTTTCGACAACGAGCAAGCACTCAGAATAAAAAGCATGAGTCCAAAAACAATGAAGTAGGATGGTTTGTTTTTCAAATATAGTGGCATTAATGGAAATCTTAATAATGTTTTACAAGTCAAAATACAAACTTAAAAAACGGGATTCTATTGTGTTTTTAACTCACAAAAATACGCAATTTTGACCACAAAGAGTTAACTTTGCAGCAAAATTATATTGAATTAAGAAAATACCCAAATTAAGATATGGTAGCTTTGATAATAACCTTGGTGTTTTTTGGACTTGTGTTGTGGATATTCACCTACTTCAATCGTCGAAATAAAACTGAGGAAACTGAAATAACGATTAATAACGATGGAGAATGTTGCGGTGCTCACGAAGTTTGTGACATGGATACATTGCTCACTTCGAGCGAAGTAATAGAATATTTCGAGGATGAAGAATTGGATGCTTTAGCAGAAAAGGATCCGAAAGACATGACAGAAAAACAGATGGATCAACTTTTGGATGTATTTTACACGCTCAAAGAACATGAAATAGCGCCATGGCTGCGAAGTTTACAACTTAGAAGAATACAATTACCCATTGAACTCCGCGAACAAGCTTTGATGATAGTGAGCGAGAGGAGGAGTTGATTTTTTGTAGTTGGTTGTAGTGAGCGAATAGTTAAGAAAAAAAGTTTTAAGAGGCTCAGGCAAAGGCTCAGGCAAAAAAGTGAAAGAAGAATTTAACAATATACCAATGTGCTAATATGTTGATTCATTTATCGCTAATCCCAAATTCTTCTAATTTCAAATCCCAAACTTTTCCAAATTTAAAACTCTTAATACGAACGCAAAACACTAAACGCTAAACTCTTTTAATTCTGCGTCTTATTCCCCCTTCGGGGGTTAGGGGGCTAACCCTTTTCTTAATAAACACAATCCCTCCAATTACAAGAACTCCACTCATTACTCCTAACCACCAAGTGCTATCGCTGCCGATGGTATCAATGTCTACAACATTGTAGCCATTAAATTTCAGGTAATAAAATACTACTGCCACCGCATTATTTACAAAATGGGCAATGATGGGCAACCACAAATTACCACTCCAAAACAACAAATAACCCAAAAAAGCACCAAGCAATAATCTTGGGAAAAATCCATAAAACTGCATGTGTATAGCGCTGAAAATAAATGCACTAACCCAAATAGCTAAATGCGCATTGCGGCGTTCTGAAAGTATTTTTTGAATAATTCCTCTGAAAAACAATTCTTCGCCAAGTGCGGGTAAAATGGCAATTAATAGGATGTTGAATGCCAAGGCATCAAGACTTTTTACATTGAGCAATTTTTCAGTCAATTCAGCTATTTGAAGTTCGGCAGCTTTCATCTCAGCTTCTATCGATGACAAAAATTCAGGTAAGTTTATTTGCTGATTCAGTTGGGAAAGTAGATTGATAAAAGGAATTGCAATCAGCATAATGACAATTGCGTACAAAGTAAATTCCTTGTTGGGAAGTCGGTTTAATTGTAGATAACGAAACGGTTTCGAACTCCACAGGAAGCCCAAAATTAGTGGCGGAATTACAAACATGCCGACCGATTGGATCAGTTGAGCTGTTTTCAGATTGCCAATCTCGGTCAAGTCATTTTGGAAGAACAAACCAATAACTAATAAGGTGATTAGCATCAAAATAAAGAATACCCCAATAAGTTGTAATAACTTGGCGCTTAGACTTGAATTCTCAAAATATCCTTTTAGCATGGTTCGTGTTTTGGATTCATAATTGCACTAAATGCAAAAAACTTCTATTATCTTGCGACAACAGAAGTTTTATTTGTGTTTTTGTTAATGAATTAAGCTCTTGGTCTTGCTTCTTTAACTACCATGGTACGACCATCGAATTCTGCACCGTTCAATTCTTCGATTACTTTTGTTGCAGCAGCGTCATCAGCCATTTCAACAAATGCAAATCCTTTTGATTTTCCGGTTTCGCGATCTTTGATAATTTTGCAAGAGTCTACTTTTCCATACTCTTCCATAACCCCTTGAAGGTCATTTTCCCGAACTTTGTAACTAAGGTTACCAACGTAAATGTTCATAAAATAAAATAAAAAAATTAATAAAATTTGTTTGAAAACAGAGTAAACAAGACAGGGTTAAAGCAAAATCTGTTCAGGAATAGAAGAGATAAGGTAACCATGTGAGAGAAATACAGTGTCTTAACGGTTGCAAAGGAAATCAATTATTTCCGATTGTACAAGAAAATGCTAAAAATATTTGATTTTCAGCACAAATAGGCTTCTTTTGCTGGTCTTTTTTAGCAATTTATAGTTTCTTTTATACAATAAAAGCTTTAATTTTGAATGTAAAAATATCAGTATTGGTTAATTTCTAATTTGACCTTCGCCTTTAATTAACCATTTATAGGAGCATAACTCTTCTAAAGCCATAGGTCCTCTGGCGTGTAATTTCTGCGTACTAATACCTATTTCAGCACCCAATCCGAACTGAGCACCATCGGTAAAAGCTGTGGAAACATTGCTATAAACGCAAGCCGCATCCACCATTTTATTGAATAAATGGATGTTGTGGTCATTTTCGGACACAATGCACTCACTGTGTTTGGAACTATAATCTGAAATATGCTGAATGGCTTCGTTGATATCCGATACAGTTTTGATGGACATTTTATAATCAAGAAATTCTATTCCGAAGCTTTCCTCAGTTGCTGCTTGAAGTAATTCTTGTGGATAGTTACCTTTCAAAGCGGCATAAGCTTTATTGTCGGCATAAATTATAACGTTCTTAGTATCTAATTCTTTACATAGTTCGGGTAAATGTGTCAATCGTTTTTCGTTGATTACCAAACAATCAAGTGAATTGCAAACACTCACTCTACGAGTTTTCGCGTTAAAAATGATCGACTTGCCTTTTCCCACATTACCAAATTCATCAAAATAAGTATGACAGATTCCCGCCCCAGTTTCAATGACCGGAATGCGTGAATTGTCGCGTACAAAATCGATCAACCCTTTCCCACCACGCGGAATAATTACGTCCACAGTGCCAACCGCATTCATCAATTCGGCTGTTGCCTCACGACCCGCAGGAAGAAGCGTAACCGTATTTTTGTCCAATCCGTATTTTTCAAGTACTGACTGAATCACTTTTACAATGGCAGTATTTGAGTTGTACGCATCTGTTCCACCTTTCAAAATGCAAGCGTTGCC
>JBBSCW010000268.1:0-4818 GCA_038249855.1 Bacteroidales bacterium | reverse complement strand
CAAGTAATGCAGAAAAACATCATCGCTCACTTTGATCCAATAGGTATCCCAGATTTTGTCAAATGCTTGAATGCGTGGGTTTTGCTGACAGGGATCTTCAAATATACATTCTTCGCCGCGACAAAAGGAACATTTGATTAAAGGCTCCGAATTGGAATTACCGTTTTCAATTTTTGTCGATTTATTTTGAGAATCAGCTATATATTTACTTTTACCAAATTCCTTCCAACACTTTTCATTCACTTTTGCACCAAGCTCTATTGCTAATTTATTGGCAGCAATAACAATCCGATCCTTTCTGCGAATATACATCGCTGGATAAGGTAGGGAACTTAATAGAGTTTCGTTAAATTCAGAATTTTCTTTGAGAGATTTTGAACTAACTTTATTATCCATCTGATTTGATAATTTTTTGGTAGTGGTTTTGCCATTTATATCAGAATCGGAGGTTGATGTTGTGTTTTTCATGATTCAAAATGGGATAAGATTTCGAGAATAATCAACTTTAATTTGTAAAGTTATAAAAATAAAACTTGAATGGTATTAAAACTAGGATAATATCTTGTTGATATTAGAAAGTTTTTATTAGGATTCGTAAATTACAGGACTAAAATTAGTTTTTTACAACAGGGTGTTTCCTAAGTATTTGAAAAAGTAAAAGGAACAATATAATATTTTATTTAATATGAATCAAAATAATATCACCACTACGTGGTTTTAAGTATTCTTTTTTACTGTCACTGCCATAATACCGCCACTAGGTGGCTAAAAGTAGGTTCGTAGAACCGACTCCAGATGGTAGTAAATAATATCAAATCTATGCCAAAGCTGCGTAGCTGCGACATTATTGTTTATAATTAAACAATGAATAATACGACATTATTTCTTGTACATTACTTAAAAACTTCTTTACTAAAATAAAAAAACAATCCTATATTGCCCACCAACCCCTCCCGATACATCGGGATAAACTGCGGGGGCTTAAGAGTAGGATAAGGGGGGTGATTTGCGTAATTTAAATTTATACAAACTGCGTCTTAAATCCCATCTTCCTCCCTCTCTATTTTTGGAGAGGGCTGGGGTGAGGACTGGGGGTTTGGGGGGTCGAAATTTAAAATTGATAAAGTAAACTTAAGAACCTATTATCTATATTAAAAAGATATTTATTGTCTGATTTTCAAGTATATGAAAGACCATGATCTCCTACAAATATAGCGATTTAATTTCAATATTGGATAGTCGTTTCGGGTATGAGTATAAATTTAGCACTTTATAGATTTCAGATTGTTTGTATTAATCGCAAAAAGGTTTATTGACAATTTTCTCATCAATAAACCTTCTGTAGTTTGTTTTGTAAGCGCATTCTAGCTAAAAAATCACTTGGCTAATAAGCTTTTCACCATATCTGAAATTAATTTTCCTTCGGTCTTCCCTGCCAGTTCTTTACTTGCAACTCCCATTACTTTGCCCATATCCTGTGGTCCTGTAGCTCCTACTTGACTTATGATTTCCGTAACAACTGCTTCAAGTTCTTCTTTTGACATTTGAGCGGGCAAGTATTTAGCTATAACAACCGCTTCGGCCAATTCGGTTTCAGCCAGATCAGGACGATTTTGCTCAGTATAAATCTGTGCTGATTCCTTGCGTTGCTTCATCATTTTTTGTAGAATCTTGACGGCAACTTCGTCCGTTAGATTTCCATCACTTCCTTTAGCTGTTTTAGCTTCGATAAATTCTTTTTTGATTCCTCTGAGCGCTTCCAAAGCTACTTTATCGCGTGCCAACATGGCTGTTTTAATTGCTGCGCTTACTTGATCGAATAGTTCATTCATATAAATTTATTTTATATAGTTACTTGTAAATCAGTTAATTACTTTTTAAGTAACTTCCGCCTCCATGAAGGAATATTTACTGCTTTCTCGAACGAACTTTCGTTTTCAAGATCTTCGAGCGAAAACACGGAAAGTTCTTCTACTGGCTTTTCTTCTATTTTTTCTTCTGGTAATTTTTCATCATAATACTCTGTCATTGCCTTCTGAATTGGGTTCACTTTGTCAGCTTCCGAGTCAACGCCATTTTTTTGATTGGCCATTTCGGTTGCCGTGTTTATATCAAAAATTATTTGCTGTGGTTTTTTATCAACAACTTTTACAGGCTGCTTTTGCGGTTGTTCACTTGGCATTCCTGGAATGTCGCTCACATCGTAACCAGTAGCAATAATCGTAATCTTCACATCCTCGCCCAAATCATCATCGAAAGTAGCTCCCCAAATCACCTGCACATCATCGCCCACTTTATTCATAAAGTCATGAATTTGTTGCACTTCTTCCATTCTAATTTGATTGGTCTTGGAACAATATAGACTCAACAGCACTTTACTGGCGCCACTTACATCATTGGTGTTGAGTAGTGGAGAATTCAACGCATTTTCGATGGCTTTACTTATTCTATCCTCCCCTGAGGCAAAACCAGTATTCATTATGGCCACATTACCATCTTTCATGGTGCTATAAACATCGGCAAAGTCGGTATTGATATAACCTGGTACGGTAATAATTTCAGCAATCCCTTTTGCAGCATTTGTCAGTACATCATCCGCCTTGGCAAATGCATTCGACAATTCAAAATCGGGATATAACTTGCGTAGTTTCTCGTTGTTTATCACCAATATAGCATCAACATGTTCACTGAGTGCAGCCACTCCTTCGAGTGCTTGCCGAATTTTTCTTTTTCCCTCGAAGGCAAACGGAATAGTAACTATCCCTACAGTGAGAATTCCCAAGTCGTGAGCTGCTTTGGCAATTATCGGCGAAGCACCTGTTCCGGTACCTCCACCCATCCCCGCAGTGATAAAGACCATTTTGGTATTATCTTTCAGTAAATTTTGAATTTTTTCGATAGACTCTTCCGCTGCTTTACGACCAATCTCAGGGATGCCACCTGCACCAAGTCCGAGAGTTTCCTCAGTTCCTAATTGTATTTTAGTAGGCACTGGCGATTTAACAAGAGCCTGATTATCTGTATTACAAACCACAAAATTAACATCAGCAATGCCTTGTAGGTACATGTGATTCACAGCATTTCCACCTCCACCACCAACACCTATCACTTTTATAATTGAGGAATCGACCAAGGGCAAAACTAAGGGCAAGTTATCTTCTATATAGTCCATATTGTTATATATGATTTCTATTATTATTGTATATTATTTTTCTAAATTTGGGTTCTTTACTTCCTTTGTGTCATTAATCTGATCCATTGGATTGTCGTCTTCGCCAAAAAAAGTTCCTAAAAAATTATCGAAACGATCTCTGAATTTACCTTTGGGTAATTTAGTATTCTTTATTTTAGTAGTTACCACCTCTATCGGATGAGCAATTCTGTATTCATGATTTAACACAATAGTACCAACCAATTGCGAAAATGAAATATCTGAATACTTTTTGTCTGTTTTTAGTGACAACCATTCAGAATGATCTCCAATTTGCACATTAAGACCAGACTTTTGGGCTATCAATTCCACTAAACACTTCATCTTTGAGGCATTACCAGTAATTATTATTCCTGCATCCAAAGGTTCATCGTAATTTCGGATGGCATCTAGCAAGGGTTGTATTATCTCCTCGATACGTGATTCGATAATAGTTGCCAAAAATTGGGTGGAAATTTTAACATGTGGTTTATCTGGATCGACCGAAGGGATTTCTACCAACACAGGATTGTCAACTTTACAAACTAAAGCAAAACCCGTAATACATTTCAAGCGTTCAGCATATTGGTGATTGATTCCCAGTTCTTCGATATCTTTGGTAATGTTTTCACCACCCAATGGCACAACAATCATTTGTTGTAAAATGTCGTTTTTGTAAATGGCCAGCGTTGTAGTATGTGCTCCAAAATTTATTAATGCACAACCATCTTCACGCAATTTTTCGTCGAGTACTGCTGCCGAAAGCGCCTCAACGGACACTGAGCTATGTTCAACTAAAATTCCGGTGCGCTCCATGCAACGATCTACTCCATCCGTAATCAGATTATGACCATAAACTACGCTATAAAAAGCTGATATTTGTTTAGCATTTTTATTCAATGGTTCGTCAGTTCTTCGTCCATCTAGTTCATAGTAAAGTGGAATAATGTCGAAAACTACGAAAGCATCTTTAACTACCTTTCGTTCACATTCTTTTCTTAATTCCTCTATCAACAAATCGCTAACTGTACCTGATGCACCTACAGATCTATGCACGCCCACCTTAATCACTTTCATGGTTTTGGCGCCGATACTAACAGAAACTTGACCAATGTCGTTGATCTTCGAACTATTTTGTATCAATTTTAAGAGTTCACTTACCTTGAAAGCAGCTCCCGAAACCTGCGAAATTATGCCATATTTCACATCATCCGACGGTTTAGTTTCGTAAGCTAAAACATGTAAGGTTCGGTCTGGGTTCACTTCGGCAGCTAAGGCTGAAATTTTTGAACTTCCAAAATCTATGGCAATATATTTATTCGACATCATAAGGGTTTTACTTCTGTACTATCTTTTATTTCTACCGGTTTGAGAACTGGTTTCATTTGTTTTGTTTTCTTTTTACATACTATTTGATTGTTGTACTGTAAATCAATAGAATAATATCTATTCCAACCCAAAACACGTAGACCTTTTTGATAAAAAATCGCTAATTTTTGGAGTTTATCTTCATATTTGTCAATCGTTCCGAGTAAAATAATAGCATCGCCAACGCGAGGTATCATTTCAATTTTCAAATCGTCAGTTATGAAAATCTGTTCAATTTGAGCATTCCAAAACTGATCTTT
>JBBSCW010000267.1:0-4834 GCA_038249855.1 Bacteroidales bacterium | reverse complement strand
TGGGGGAGAAAGAGTGATATTTGCATATTCTAAAAATAAAAATTTTGGTCTTAAAGCCCCCATTTGGGGGTTTGGGGGTCAAAAGCAAAATCAATAAAACTAAGCAATAGTATTAAATATCCCAACTTATATAATGTCTAGTATTTATAGCTCAATGTAATGATTTAATTAGCAATACAAAGTAACAGATTTTATTTGAAAAAACATAAAAAGGATTTAAGGTTATTTGAAAAATTTGAAAATTTGGAATTTGAAGGATTAGATTTGCGTTTAGTGTACAGTGTTTCCACTTTACGGGATGTCGCAAGCTCTATTAGCGTTCAGTGTTTGAAGAGCCCTTCAATGGCTGGATGTTCCGAAAAATTCCCGATACATCTGGACAAACTGTAATGTTACATCGAAATACTTCATTTCCCTATTTTTAATAAATTGGTGCATTGCTCTTTTCCCTTTCTCTATTTCGCCTTCGCCTCTGCCTTTGCCTAACATTTCCGCTTCTCACTACAACAACTTCCCTTCTGAAAATTGTCTGTTTCGACAAAAAATACTACCTTTGTAACTTTTAAAATCGAACATAGAAAACCATGAATCAAACGGATTTTCAATACAACGAGGCTGCGGCTGCATGTCGCGATATATTCATCAAGAAGATGAAAGACTACGGTTCGTCATGGCGAATTTTACGCACACAGTCGGTTACCGATCAGATTTTCATCAAGGCCAACCGTATCCGAAGTATCGAAATTAAAGGCGTTTCAAAGGTTGATGAGGATATTCGTTCAGAATTTATAGCCATTGTTAATTATGGAATAATTGGGTTGATACAAATAGAACTCAAACATTCGACCACCGACGATTTATCGTTCGATAAAGGAGTAGAGCTTTATAATAAGTACATGCAAAATGCCAAAGATTTGATGATGGCCAAAAATCATGATTATGATGAAGCGTGGAGAATGATGCGAATTGAGTCCTATACTGATTTAATTTTAATGAAGATTTTAAGAACGAAACAAATCGAAGATAATCAAGGTATTACCATTGCATCGGAAGGAATTGATGCCAATTATTTCGATATGATTAATTATGCCATTTTTGGGCTGATTAAAATTGAAGAAAACAAACAAGCCAATATCGCTAAGTAATTTATAAAGCATTAATTTTCTCATTTGTAATCGCAGTTGAGTCGATTTCTTGCCAATTCAACTCGATAACTTAAAAGAATTTAGAACATGTCAGAATATACAAGAATACGAAACAAAAACAGTTTGAACGAAAACAGTAAAAATATAAATCAGATTTTATTACATGTAAGTCGATTTGTTGTAGGTTTGTTATTTGTTTTTTCGGGTTTTGTGAAGGTGGTTGATCCCTTGGGTTTGACTTATAAAATTGAGGATTACCTTACTGCTTTTGGCGGTGTTTTTACTTCACTGAGTTTTTTAGCAACAGCTGGTGGAATTATTTTGCCTGCCATTGAATTGTTAATTGGATTGAATCTTCTGTTTATGATTCAGCTTCGCCGCACTTCTCTTGTTGCATTCTTTCTAATGCTCTTCCTGACTCCACTTACTTTGTACATTGCTATATTTAATCCTGTAACCGATTGTGGATGTTTTGGTGATGCCTTGTTAGTATCAAACTGGACTACTTTTAGCAAGAATGTAGTTTTGCTTATATTGGTAATTATTTTGCTTTTCACTAGCAAAAATAAGAAAGCTATTTTATTGCCAAAGTACGAGTATTTAGTTTTAGCTCTTTTCTTCGGAATTGGAATTGGAATTTCATCCTATTCATTGCGACATTTACCACCTATCGATTTTCGCCCTTATAAAATTGGAACGAATATACCCGAGTCAATGTTTGTACCTAACGATGTTCCTCTAGATGTTTATAAAACAACTTTTATTTACAAAAAGGATGGAGTTGAAAAGGAGTTTACACTTGATAATTACCCGAAAAATGATTCAACCTGGACTTTTGTGGATCAAAAGACTGTGTTGGTTTCAACCGGATATAAAGCACCAATTCACGATTTTTCGATTGTTGATGCCAACTATAATGACATTACAGAAGATGTTATTTATGACAAAGGCTATACTTATTTGCTGGTGATGTACGATATTAATAAAGCCTCCGAAAGCGGTGCAAAACAAGCGGAAGTTATTTATAAGAAATATAAAAACTCATCGACAAAATTCTATGCACTAACTGCTTCGACTGATGATGATATAGCAGAATTTGTGAAACGAACAGCAGTAACTTTTCCATTTTGCAAAACTGACCCGATTACACTTAAAACCATTGTGAGAGCCAATCCAGGTCTTGTGAAAATAAAAAATGGTGTCATTGTAAATAAATGGCATTGGCGGGATTTCTAACACTATTTAACTGCTTTTTAAATCGTGATTAAAGATAAAATTATTGATAAACTAAATACATAATTATAATGAGAAAGAACATTGTTGCAGGAAACTGGAAAATGAATAAAAACCTTCAAGAAGGTTTGGCTTTGGCCACAGAATTGAAAGAAGCCTTAGCGGGTCAGGTTTTGAATTGTGATGTAGTAGTCGGAACTCCATTTATACACATTGCAAGCGTGGTAACCGTTCTGGAAGGTAGCCAAATTGGGGTTGCTGCTCAAAACTGTGCCAACAAAGAGTCAGGTGCTTATACTGGAGAAATTAGTGCTTCGATGATTAAATCGACTGGTGCCGGCTATATTATCCTTGGACACTCTGAGCGTCGCGAGTATTATGGCGAAACAAGTACTTTATTGAACGAGAAAGTGGCTTTGACTTTAGCGAATGGACTTACACCAATTTACTGTTGTGGTGAGGCTTTGGACGTGCGTAATGCCAATGAGCAAAATGCTTACGTTAAAAATCAATTGGAAGAAACTGTATTTAATTTGAGTGCCGATGATTTCAAGAAAATTGTTATTGCTTATGAGCCAATCTGGGCTATTGGAACAGGTGTAACTGCCTCTACCGAGCAAGCACAAGATATGTTAGCGTATATTCGTGGCTTAATTGCTGAGAAATTTGATGCTGAAATAGCCGATGGCACTTCTATTCTATACGGAGGTAGCTGCAATGCAAAAAATGCTGCTGAATTATTCAGCCAAAAAGACATTGATGGTGGCTTAATTGGTGGTGCATCGCTTAAAGTTGTTGATTTCAAAGCTATTATTGACGCATTTTGAAATTTGTAAAATAGAGTTATTGCTGCTTAATTGTTCTCAATGAACCTACTTTTGAGCTAAATAGCTTTTTATATTGCATTTAAAATCCTGTAAATTCATATTTACAGGATTTTTTTTCTTTTGTGAATCAAATTTCGTATCTTTGTTTGTTCTGTTTTCACTCATAATATTAATTGTATTAAACACTTACCAATTCAATGCTCATCAAACTTTACGAAGATAACCCCAATGCAAGCGAAGTTCGGCGCATAGTTGAAGTTTTGCGGAAAGGTGGAATTATTATTTTACCCACAGATACTGTTTACGCTTTTTGTTGTAGTATTACAAATGCTGCGGGTGTTGAATTTATTGCTCGTTTGAAAGACCATGACCTGCGTCGCGCCAACCTTTCGTTTATCTGCTCCGAATTGAGTGAGGTGAGCGAGTATGCCAAAATGGATGATGTGTCTTTTAAATTGATGAAAAAGAACTTGCCTGGTCCCTTTACTTTTATTTTGAATGGAAGCAATAAACTTCCTAAGCTTTACAAAAACAAAAAAACGGTAGGTATCAGAATGCCTATGAATAATATAGTACTCGATATAGTACGTGAATTGGGAAATCCATTGGCTACCAGTTCTATATTCACCATCGAAAACACAACAGAATATTTTACCGACCCTGAATTAATAGAAGAAAGATACGGACATCAGGTCGATTTGGTCATCGACGGAGGATTTGGGGGTTCTGTACATTCCACTATCATAGATTGTACTGGCGATGAACCAGAAATTGTGAGGGTTGGTGCTGGTGAGTTGGTCGGCTCCTAACCACTAACCTGAACAGGCCAGAACCAATGGAGTACTCGACATCCCGCCCATGGAACATCCCGAAATAAACGGGGAGCGGGAGAACAAAGATCTTAGACAAAAGAACAAAGACAGCCACAAAAGAAGTAATTGAAATTAATTTTTTTTAGAAATAAAATAAAGATAATTATCTTTTATGGAATTTTTATATTAAGTTGATTATCTATTAATTGCAATATGTAGAGTACGTTAAAACAATTTATATTGTGCCAAAAAAAACATCAATTTGAGAGTTTAGATACTAAAGGGGAATTGAAGACTTTGCAAGCCCTTTAATTTCCCGAAGGCGTTCATGCGCTTAAAGCGGTTTGAAGCATATTAAATGCTAGCGTTAAAACTTACTTAGTAAAATAATTTAACAACAAAGGATATTGCATAGTTACACAATGTAGCGATCCATGCTGTTTAATCAATGCAGAGCAATCTATACCCACCACTTCCCGATGTGGGAAAATCAATTGTAATTGTTCAATAGCAATTTTATCTTTTGGAGAATTGTAAGTAGGCACTAAAACGGCATTGTTGATAATCAGAAAATTAGCATAAGTTGCTGGCAGTCTTTCTCCCTCATCGTACGCAGCATCGGCCATGGGCAAAGCTACCAATTTAAATGGTTCGCCTTCCGTATTTTTGAATGCTTGTAATTCAAACTCCATTTTTTGTAATTCCTCGAAATGTTCATCCTTTTCATCCTTGCATTGCACATAAACTATAGTATCGTTTGGGCAAAGTCGAGCTAAGGTATCAATGTGACTGTCAGTATCATCACCAGCCAAGTAAC
>JBBSCW010000266.1:0-4876 GCA_038249855.1 Bacteroidales bacterium | reverse complement strand
TTTAGAGAAGCCTTAATGATTGATGCTGAGATTTTTATTGGTGTTAAAAGCTACAAAGCCAGAGGAAAACGCCTAACTACTTTTGATGTGGAGACGATTAACGAATTGGAACCAGAACGTTTTAAACCAGAACTGGATGAAGAGAAAGAGAAAAAAGAGGAAGATGATGAAAGTGGAAATACTGACGAAAATACAGAAACCGAAAAAATAGAAATCAACGAGAAAAAAGAAATTATTGAGATTAAGAAAACCAATGATTCAGTTTTACCCAATAAAACAGTTAATGAGAATAAGGATTCCGATGATGTTTCGGGTCAACTGAGTTTATTCTGATTTTTTGGATTTTATACTCAAACATAAAGCCGATACATGGATGTACCGGCTTTTGTTATCTTTTTACAAAAAAAATTATTTAATTTTCTTATTCAGTAAAATATGTGCGAAAAATCCTACAATCATTATAACACCGGCAGAAATTAAATAATAGTTTGAATTTGATTGTGTAAAGAAGTAAATTGCCAATAATACTACCCCAATTAATACCAAAATCGATCCCAGGTTTTTCAATATGTTTTCCATTGCTAAAATTTTATTTATGTGTTCATTTTTTCAGACTACAAATTAAATGATTTTTCATCAAGAAATAAAATTATTTGAGCAAAAAAAATGAAAATAGCATAACTTTTCTCGAAAAAGTAAATATATGTACAAACAAACCTCATAAATCTCCAAAAAAAATGAATACATCAGAATTCAGACAGCTAAATTTATTTCGTACATTTGCATAATATTATAGGTGTTCAAATTATCAATTCATGGATTGTTATTTTTGAAACCATCTTAAAAACCCTACCAATTTACATAAAACATGAAAATAATCATTGTAGGTACAGCATTTCCTTACCGTGGAGGCTTGGCAGCTTTCAACGAAAGACTTGCTCACGAATATGTGCATGAAGGACATGAAGTTGAAATAATTACCTTCACACTGCAATATCCAGCTTTTTTGTTTCCTGGAAAAAGTCAATACTCGACTGAAACGGCACCTGCTGATTTAAAAATTACCCGTCGAATAAATGCCGTAAATCCGCTTAATTGGGTAAAGGTGGGTCGAGAAATTAAACGTAAATCGCCCGATCAGGTTATTTTTTGTTATTGGATGGCTTTTATGGCTCCTTGTTTCGGAACTATTGCCCGATATGCCCGAGCTCCAAAAACTAAAATACTAGCGCTGATTCACAACATGATTCCGCACGAACCAACTATTCTTGATAAATTATTCCCTAAATACTTTGTTGATTCGATGGATGGATTTGTAGCCATGGCTAATTCGGTAATAATGGATATAAATGTTTTTGATAATAACAATAAACCCAAAGCAGTTTCGCCGCACCCCATTTATGATCATTATGGTGAAATTACTGATAAAAATTTGGCCTGCCAGAAGCTTGGAATACAGAACCAAAAATCGTATATCTTGTTTTTCGGGTTTATTCGCCAATATAAAGGACTTGATTTACTTATTGAAGCATTTGCCGACAAACGACTGCGAGAATTTCCAGTAGAACTTATAGTTGCTGGTGAGTTTTATGAAAATCCTGCACACTACTTACATCAAATCAATAGTTTGGGGCTCGAAGATAAAGTTGTATTAAGAACGGTGTTTATTCCTGATAATGAAGTGAAGTATTATTTCAGTGTTGCTGATTTGGTGGCACAACCCTACCGAACAGCTACGCAAAGTGGTGTAAGTCAAATTGCTTATCATTTCGAGAGGCCTATGTTGGTTACGAATGTGGGTGGACTGGCTGAAATTGTCCCTGATGGAAAAGTGGGTTATGTGGTAGAAGTGGATTCAAAGAAAATTGCGGATGCACTTGTAGATTTTTATGAAAATAAGCGTTCGGATATTTTTAAAGAAAACATCAAAACTGAAAAATTAAAATTTGCTTGGCAGAAAATGACGAAGACTATTAATGAATTGAACCCCTAACCCCTAAAGGGGAAATTAGGCGCAGTTTATTAGATGCTATAAAGGGTTTGAAATTTGGGATTTGAAAGATTTGGAAGACATTTTGGTTTCCAATTAGAATCAATTTTAATAATTAAATACTGCAAAGTAAAAAACGAAACAAACGATATGACTGACGAAATAGTAGAAACCCCGATGATGAAGCAATTCAACGAGATAAAAGCGAAGCATCCTGATGCAATTTTGCTTTTTCGTTGTGGTGATTTTTACGAAACCTTCTCGAAAGATGCTATTAAAGCTTCTGAAATTTTAGGAATAACACTTACCCGCCGTGCCAATGGAGCCAAAAAGAGCATAGAATTGGCAGGATTTCCGCATCACGCTTTGGATACTTATTTGCCCAAATTGGTCCGTGCAGGCATGCGTGTAGCTATTTGCGACCAGTTAGAAGATCCAAAACTAACCAAGAAAATAGTAAAACGTGGTGTAACTGAATTAGTAACTCCTGGTGTTTCGTACAGCGATACCACCTTGAATCACAAAGAAAATAATTTTTTGGCGAGCGTTTATATTCATAAAACTGGGGTTGGTGTTTCGTTTTTGGATATTTCTACTGGCGAATATTTACTAGCCGAAGGAACAGCAGATTATATAGATAAACTGCTCAACAGCTTTGCTCCGAAAGAGGTTTTGTTCGATAGAGCTAAACGCAAAGAATTTGAATTGCTCTTTGGTACTAAGTTTTTCACTTACGCACTCGAAGATTGGGCTTATACTGCTGATTCGGCTTACGAAAGACTGCTTAAACATTTTGAAACCAAGAATTTAAAAGGTTTTGGAGTGGAAAATTTACCCAATGCAATCATTGCTGCCGGTTCTATTTTACATTATTTGGACCAGACTCACCACCAGCAGACTGGACATATTACTCAACTTTCACGCATCGAGGAAGAACGTTTTGTATGGTTAGATCGGTTTACGGTTCGAAATTTAGAACTATATGGAACTATAAACGAAGGTGGCAAAACGCTGCTTGACATTATAGATAGAACCATCAGTCCGATGGGAGCCCGAATGCTCAGGCGTTGGTTGGCATTTCCACTTAAAGACGTTAAGCCTATCAATGAGCGACTTAGTGTTGTGGAGTTTTTCTTTAAACATCCCGATTTAAAATTATTGCTCGAACAGAATATTGCTTTGATAGGCGACTTGGAACGTATTATCTCAAAAGTGGCTGTCGGCAGAATTAATCCACGCGAAGTGGTACAGTTGAAAGTGGCATTAAAAGCCATAGAACCTATTAAAAAAGCATGTTCCGAAACGGACAATACTACCTTAAAAACTATTGCTGACCAATTGAATGCTTGTGCAGTAATTTCTGAAAAAATTGAAAAAGAAATCTCGAATGAGCCACCGACGATGCTCAATCGGGGCGATGTTATTAAATGGGGAGTTGATAAAGATTTAGATGAATTGCGTGAGTTGGCTTATTCGGGAAAAGATTATCTTAAAAAAATTCAAGAACGTGAAAGTGAAGCGACTGGAATTCCAAGTTTGAAAATCAGTTTCAATAATGTCTTCGGCTATTATATCGAAGTCCGTAACTCGCACAAAGATAAAGTACCCGAAAATTGGATTAGGAAACAGACTCTTGTGAATGCCGAACGCTATATTACGCAGGAATTAAAAGTATATGAAGAGAAGATTCTGGGAGCCGAAGAGAAAATTCAAATCATTGAAACCAGACTCTTTGGAGAATTAGTACTCAGCTTAGTGGAATATATTACTGCTATTCAACTTGACTCCAACCTAATAGCTCAACTTGACTGTTTGGTTTCGTTTGCACGAGTTTCAGCCGAAAATAAATACATTCGCCCTCAAATAAATGATTCCAATGCCTTGGAAATTAAACAAGGCAGGCATCCGGTGATAGAAAAGCAACTCCCTATTGGTGAAAGTTATATTGCCAACGATGTATATTTGGACAATGAAACCCAACAGATTATAATCATTACTGGTCCGAACATGTCCGGTAAGTCGGCTTTGCTACGCCAGACGGCACTCATAACGCTGATGGCTCAAATTGGATGCTTTGTACCAGCCGAAAGTGCTGCAATTGGCGTTGTGGACAAAATTTTCACGCGTGTAGGTGCTAGCGACAATATTTCGCAAGGTGAATCGACCTTTATGGTTGAAATGAACGAAGCTGCCAGTATTTTGAATAACCTTTCGAACCGCAGCTTGATACTTTTCGACGAATTGGGTAGAGGAACAAGTACTTACGATGGTATTTCTATTGCTTGGGCTATCGTTGAATTTATTCACGAACACGGACAGTTTAAAGCCAAAACGCTTTTTGCAACACACTATCACGAGTTGAACGAAATGGAAAAATCTTTCCATCGCATCAAAAACTATAATGTGGCGGTAAAAGAAGTAGATAAAAAAATACTTTTCCTGCGTAAATTAGTGCGTGGTGGCAGCGAACATAGTTTTGGGATTCATGTAGCTAAAATGGCGGGAATGCCATTAAGCATTGTGAAGCGATCGGAACAAATTCTGAAACAATTAGAAACCGATAATCGTCAGTCAGGAGTGGCAAAACCTATTGGCGAAATAGCCGAACAACGAGAAGGATTTCAGCTCAGCTTTTTCCAGTTGGACGATCCTGTTTTGGAACAAATACGTGATGAAATTAAAAACTTGGATATTAACAACCTGACGCCTGTTCAAGCACTTAATAAATTGAATGATATAAAACGGATTATCACAGGGAAATAAATAAGGGAATAAGGGTAAGATTTTTTATATAATAGAGTTTATATAAGTTGAAATTTTATCGACCCCCCAACCCCCAAATGGGGGAGAAAGAGTGATATTTGCATATTCTAAAAATAAAAATTT
>JBBSCW010000265.1:0-4888 GCA_038249855.1 Bacteroidales bacterium | reverse complement strand
TGGGCTATTTATCCCTATCTGCCTTCGGAAACTCGTGGGTATGTACCCATATTTATAGCCGCAAATTATTCTATGACTTATGCAAATGATCACAATATTTGTAAGGCAAAAATAACTATGCCAGTCATTACCGACACGATAGTGGTGAATGAACGGATACACTTGGAACAGATATCCGAAGTCTTGAATTATCCTATAGAGCAAGTTAGGTTGCTCAATCCACAATACAGAAAAGATATTATTCCTGGTAATATCAGACCCTATTCGCTTTGTTTGCCATTGAGTCTAGCTAGTTCATTTATAGCAAATTACAAAGAAATAGTTGGTTTTAAATCCGATTCTCTTATTAATAACAGACGAAGCGAAATAGAAATTATACAACACACGGCAGTATCACCAGGTAATTATGGTAAAGTAACTTACCACAAAGTGCAAAAAGGTCAAACTTTAAGCCAAATTGCAGCACGGCATGGCGTTTCGCTCACTAAATTAAAAAAATGGAATAATTTACGTAGTTCAAAAATAAAAATTGGACAACGACTTAAAATTATCAAATAACTGAAAGTGTATGATTCAGTATATTGCTGATAGTATCGAAATGCCAGCTATCGATAAACAAAAAATTAATCGTTGGATAAAGATTATTTCGGCTGATTTTCAGAGGAAAACGGGTGAAATAAGCTATATTTTTTGTAATGACCAAAAAATTCTCGAAGTCAATAATCAATATCTTTCACATGATTATTATACCGATATCATAACCTTCGATTATGGAAAAAATGACATCATTTCAGGAGATATTTTTATCAGTATCGAGACTGTAAAAACTAATGCCGCGGAATTTGGAGTAAGTTTCGGAGAGGAGTTGAATCGTATTATTATTCATGGAATATTGCATTTGTGTGGACAAAGTGACCATACCCCTGAACTGAGAAAAAGCATGACTGCAAAAGAGAATATTGCAATCGAAAAACTTAGAAACATAACTTAATTATTTAGCTATTTTTCATTAACTAAGTTCTTATGCTACAATCTCACTATTTTTGCAATATTTTGTTAAAATCACAGCTCACTAACCGTGCTTTTTCACGAATATAAAAGATAATCATTACTTTTGTTTTGCAATAGTGTTTCAGGTACAAAATTTAAGCATAAATTTTTCGTTATTTATCTAATTACTTGAACATTTAAAAGATTAATAATGAAATTTAAATTAATTAGTTTATTGGTTTTATTTTGCACTGTATTCAATATCAGTAGTCTAAATGCACAGGAAAATTATCGTGCTGAGATAGGAATCAACGGAGGTGGCTCTTTTTACTTAGGAGATGCCAATACAACTTTGTTTAATAATACGCAGCCTACATTTGGATTGATTTATCGACAAAAAATAAATCCACGAATTGCAGGACATGTAAACTGGAATAATAGTTCAGTGGTAGGAAACGGTATTTTAACTGACGGTACAACAGTTGCAATCAATAATACGGTAAATACTGTTGATTTTTGCGGAGAATTTAATTTTCTCGATTTAGAAAAAAAAGAATACAAGCCGTTTAGTAAAACATATTCTCCGTTTATCTTTGCAGGAGTAGGAGGGACGTTATACAATTCAGAAGTAGCCCTTACCTTTACTGAAAGGATCAGTATTCCATTTGGTGTAGGGTTTAAAATGATGCTTGGTGAACGATTTAATTTAAACTTGATGTGGTCTAATAGACTTTTATTTTCTGATAAATTAGAAGGAATAGAAAGTTTGAATAATCCTGCAAAATTAAACGGAACAAATATTTTCAATAACGATTTATTATCAACAATTAGCGTTGGACTGACTTTCAATATTTTCAAAGAAAAATGTGATTGTTCAGACGAAACACGATAAAAATGTTTTTTAATTTTTTCAAATAATTATGCCAAGTAATAAAGAGAAAATAGATAAAACCCGCCTACCTCAACATGTCGCCATCATTATGGATGGTAACGGACGTTGGGCAAAAGAGCGTGGCTACGATCGAATTTTCGGACATCAAAATGGTGTAACCTCCGTGCGTGAAGTTACTGAGGCTGCTGCGGAAATTGGCATTCAGTATTTGACACTTTACGCATTTTCTACCGAAAACTGGGGGAGACCGCAAGCCGAAATTGATGCTTTGATGGAATTACTAATTGACACCATTGAAAGTGAAACACCAACATTAAATAAGAACAATGTAAGTTTGCGAGCTATTGGCGATTTAACAAGATTGCCTGAAAAAGCCTATGAGAAATTGAAACGTTGCATTGCTCAAACATCTACTAATACAGGTTTAAAACTCGTTTTAGCATTAAGTTATTCATCCAGATGGGAAATAACCGATGCCATCAAAAAAATCAGCCATGAAATTTGTAAAAAGACACTTAAACCCGATGATATAACCGACGAACTTATCTCTTCATACTTAACCACACATACCATTCCAGATCCTGACTTGCTCATTAGAACTAGTGGCGAAACACGAATCAGTAATTTTTTATTGTGGCAAATTGCATATACTGAACTTTACTTCACACAGACCCATTGGCCAGACTTTAGAACCGAATGTTTCTACGAAGCAATACTCGATTTTCAAAGTCGCGACCGTCGATTTGGTAAATAACACATATAAATCATTCTCTACTACACGATATCTCATAACATATTTATGAACTACAAAATACCACTTATTACTTTCTTGTTGTCTATATTCGTACAATTTAGCTTTGGTCAGATTGTCAGCGAAAACGACTCAACCAAGACACCAGAAATACACTATTCAAATGCAAATCCGAAATATGAGATTGCCGAAATCACCATCACTGGTGCCGATAATTATGAAGATTTTGTCCTTGTGGGCTTTTCGGGTCTTGAAGTGGGTGAAGTAATCAGCATTCCTGGCGATCGAATAACAGATGCAGTAAAACGGTTCTGGAAACAAGGATTATTTTCGGACGTGAAGATTTATGCAACCAAAATGACCGACAAAAAAGTCTGGTTAAATATCACCTTGAAAGAGAGACCACGTGTTTCGGATATTACTTTTGCGGGGCTTAAAAAAGGAGAAATTGAGGATCTTGAAATTAAGTTAGGAATTGTTAAGGGAAATCAGATAACTCCTAATATATCCGATAGAGCAAGGAAAGTGATTGAAGATTTCATGAAAGAAAAAGGTTTTTTAAATGTAGAAGCTAAGGTTTATCAACGCAACGATCCTAAAAAACCTGGATTTGTAATTGTGGATGTGATTGTAGACAAAAAGCTTAAAACCAAAGTACATTCGATTGTCATAAATGGTAATGAAGCTCTTTCGTTTAATCAGATTAACAAAACGATGAAAAAAACGAACGACAAAAATTGGCGTAATTTTTTTCGTACCAAGAAATTTGTAAAAGAAGAGTTTGAAAAAGATAAAATTGCCCTGATTGACAAATACAACGAAATAGGTTATCGCGATGTTTATATTGTTCGTGACAGTGTGGTGAGTTTCGACGACAAAACCGTGGATGTATATATTACAGTAAATGAAGGTAATAAGTATTATTTTAGAAATATAACTTGGATTGGTAACACCATTTATCCATACGATTATTTGAATGCTATTTTAGGCATCAAAAAAGGAGATGTTTATAATCATAAACATTTAATGGAACGACTTCAAACAGATGAAGGCGATGCTGTAAGTAAGTTATATCAAGACAGAGGATACTTATTCTCACAAATTGAACCCGTAGAAGTATTAATTGAAGGTGATTCAATTGATTTTGAAATGAGAATTTACGAAGGAAAACCAGCTACTATTAACGAAATAGGTATTAAAGGAAATACACGTGTTTATGAACATGTGGTTCGTCGTGAGTTACGTACCAAACCCGGACAGCTTTACAGTCAATCCGATATTATGCGTTCGCTACGTGAATTAGCTCAAATGGGACATTTCGACCAAGAAAAATTGAAACCAGACGTACAACCTAATCAGGAAAATGGTACAGTTGACATTACTTACGAACTAGAAACAAAAGGTAGCGATCAAGTAGAATTTTCGGCAGGCTGGGGTGCAACTGGTATTGTTGGTAGTATTGGTCTGAAATTTAGTAATTTTGCTATTCAGAACTTATTCCGTCCAGAAACATACAGAATAGTACCACAGGGCGAAGGTCAAACATTCTCATTGAATGCGCGTACCAATGGTAAATCGTATTCTTCGGTCAGTCTATCGTTTCTTGAACCTTGGTTAGGCGGCAAGCGTCCTAACTCATTGTCGACATCCATCTATTATTCAAGCCAATCAACCATTAGTGATAGGTATTTGAATAATATGCAATCAGGTTACGGAGGTGGCGGATATAATCCCTATGGTGGTTATGGTGGCGGTTACGGCGGTAGCTACGGTGGTAGCTACGGTGGTGGCTATGGCGATAACAGTTATTATCAAGCTCAATACGATAAGGAAACCGACCCTGATAAATATATGCGAACTGTTGGTGCTTCTATTGGTTACGGAAAGCGACTGAATTGGCCAGATGACTTCTTTCAATTCTATGGTGAATTATCCTATCAATTGTTTATGTTGAACGGTTGGTACAGGTCAATTTTCCCAATGACCGAAGGTAATTTTAATAATCTAAGTCTAAATTTGACGTTGAGTCGTAATTCTATCGACAATCCAATTTATACACGAAGAGGTTCATCGTTTTCGTTGGGATTGAAAGTAACGCCTCCATATTCTGCCATCAATAATGGCAAGGATTATACCCAGCCAATGACTGATCAAGAAAGATATAAATGGATAGAATATCACAAATGGACTTTCTCAGGTAAAATGTTTACACCGCTCACAAGCAACGATAAAGCCTTGGTATTAATGACACGTGT
>JBBSCW010000264.1:0-4906 GCA_038249855.1 Bacteroidales bacterium | reverse complement strand
GAAATAATCACGGCCAATTGATATGGTGAATTCGTTCATCGGGGGACGAGAGGCATTATGAATAATTATCGAAATACTAAAAATTGGGTAGTTAGGACTAAGTTTTATGTCACTTTTTTCAAATTTTAAAACACTTCCACATTCTGAAATTCCATAAAACTCATCTTTCGAAACAGTTCTAAGCACATCATATTCAACAATTTGTCCTTTGCTGTGAATGAATTTGTATTTTTCTCCATTTTTATAATGACATAAAGCCAAAGCCTCTTCCGACAATGGACCGTTATCTTCTGATTTACCATCGCAATGATACACACAGGCGTAAAGAAAAGGAATTAGTAGTAGTGTGAATATGATTTTTTTCATAAATGTATGTGTCCAAAAATATTTTATCATAGTCAAGACGAAAAAATCAATGAATTTGTTGCATGTAAAATAATTTAAAGAAAAAAGATAAATTTATACTCGTTCAACTTTCAACCCCCAACAACTTTTACAGCTCACTCAATTCCAACCAGCGCATTGTTTTTTCATCAATTTTATTCGATAATTCAGAAAAACGCTGCGAAGATGAAACTATCTCATCAGTACTGAGCGTACCCGATGCCAATTGATTTTCAATTTCGGCTTTTTCGTTTTCTAATTTCGGTATTTCTATTTCTAATGCTTCAAACTCTTTTTTTTCCTTAAAAGTCAATTTTCGAATTTCCGAAACTGTTTTTTCTAAATCTTGATTCTTGGTTCTTGACTCTTGACTCTTGTTTCTTGATTCTTGGTTCTTCTCCTCCTTCTCCTGCTCTTCCATCAATTCGTTCCATTCTCGATAATCGGTATAGTTTCCAGGAAAATCTTTCAGTTCTGCATCGCCTTTGAAAACCATAAGATGATCCACCACTTTATCCATAAAATAGCGGTCGTGACTCACAACTATCACACAACCACTGAACGATTGCAAGTATTCTTCGAGAATATTAAGGGTTACAATGTCCAAGTCATTAGTAGGCTCATCGAGTACCAAAAAGTTTGGATTTTTCATCAAAACCGTACAAAGATGCAACCTTCGCTTTTCACCACCGCTGAGTTTATAAACATAGTTATACTGCGTTTCCGGTGTAAACAAAAAATGTTGTAAAAATCCCGATGCAGACATTTTTTTGCCATTTCCAAGACTTACTTCTTCGGCTATATCTTGCACTACATCAATTACTTTCATTTGTTCGTCGAAAGCAAGTCCATCTTGACTAAAATAACCAAAAACAACCGTTTCTCCAATATCGAATGAACCGGAATCAGGCTTCACTTCGCCCAAAAGCATTTTCAAAAAAGTAGATTTGCCAGTACCGTTTTTACCCACAATTCCCATTTTCTCGTACCGACTAAAATTGTAATAGAAGTTGTCGAGAATTTTCACATCGCCATAAGCCTTGGATATATATTTGGCTTCAAATATCTTTGAACCCAAATAACTCGCTTTCACATCAAGCTGAACTTTGGAATTATCACGTCGATCTTTGGCACGCTTTTCAATATCGCCGAATCTGTCGGTACGCGATTTTGATTTGTGTGTTCGTGCTTTGGGCTGACGACGCATCCACTCTAATTCTGATTTATAAAGATTGATAGTACGCTCACTTTCAGTGTTGTAAATTTCAATTCTTTCCTGACGTTTTTCCAGATAATAACTGTAATTTCCATTGTATTGAAACAAAGACTGATGGTCAATTTCCAAAATATTGGTACAAACTCGGTCGAGAAAATAACGGTCGTGCGTTACCATCAACAAAGCCATGTTGGAGCGTTTCAGAAAATCTTCTAGCCACTCAATCATCTCTAAATCAAGGTGGTTGGTAGGTTCATCTAAAATCAGTAAATCTGGTTCACCTATCAACACATTGGCCAAAGCAACCCGTTTAAGCTGTCCGCCAGAAAGTTCAGCAATTTTTTGTTCTAAATTTATAATTTTCAGCTTGCCAAGAATTTGCTTGATACGTGTTTCATAATCCCAAGCTTTGTGCATGTCCATCAGAACCATAATCTCGTCTAACTTCTCATGGTCACCAGACATCATACAATGTTCGTAAGCAGCTATGGTTCGCACCGCTTCATTATCCGAACGCAGACAAGCATCAATAACCGAAAGCTCTTTGGGAAAATCGGGATTCTGGTCGAGATAAGCAATGCGTAAATCGCGCTTGAACGAAATTGTACCTCCTTGATAATCCTCCAAACCGGCAAGAATATTGAGCAATGTAGTTTTTCCTGTACCATTTTTGGCAATCAAAGCCATGCGTTGATTATCGGATATGCCGAAAGAAATATTTTCAAAAAGCAGATTATCGCCAAAAGATTTGGTCAGATTCTCTACTTGTAAATAACTAATCATATTTATTTTAATTTTGCACAAAGATAAGTCTTTTTTCTCAACCCGATTTTTTCTGATAGCAAAACAGATAATTCAGTTACTATCAATACATATTTGGTCTTTCTTCAAAAACTAATCAATTAAAGATAAATTTATTCAATTGTTTATTATCTTTGTGGAAAAGTTTAGACGTTTGATTGAATGAACGTCCCCTAAACATCTTATTTATATTGAAAAGAAATTATTCACTTTATAAAAAATAGTCATAATGAAATCAGTAAAAGGAACGGAAACAGAAAAGAATCTGTTAAAATCATTTGCCGGTGAAAGTCAGGCACGTATGCGTTATACTTATTTTGCAAAAGTCGCAAAAAAAGAAGGTTTTGAACAAATTTCAGCCATTTTTGCTGAAACAGCCGATCAAGAAAAACAACACGCAAAGAAATTTTTCAGTTATTTAGAAGGTGGAATGGTAGAAATTACTGCTTCTTATCCAGCAGGAATTATCAGTACAACCGCAGAAAATCTAAGAGAAGCAGCTGCAGGTGAAAATGAAGAATGGTCAGAACTATATCCAGCTTTTGCCGACATAGCCGAAGCAGAAGGATTTCCAAACATTGCAGCCACTTGGCGTAAAATTGCAGCAGCAGAAGTTCAACATGAAAAACGTTATCTAAAATTATTGGCACGCGTTGAAACCAATACTGTTTTTAGTCGCGAAGACGAAGAAACCGTATGGCAATGTCGCGAATGCGGTCATGTTCACACAGGGAAAAATGCTCCAAAAGCTTGCCCTACTTGTGCGCATCCACAGGCATATTTCGAAGTTGAAAAAACTAACTATTAAAGATTAAACTTTGATTTAAATTTCATAAAATCAGCCACTATTCTAAGTAAAGGATAGTGGCTGTTTTTACAAACTCTAAAACACGAGCTCACGCTTAGTATATACAAATTGTGGAAGAAAATAAAACAAAGTTGTTGATAACCGAAGACGGTTCGCACACTTTATACCAACCCGAAATCGAAGAATCATACCACTCGACTCATGGTGCTATACAGGAATCGAAATTTATCTTTATTGATAAAGCATTGAATTACTCACCAAAATCAGAAGTCAGCATATTAGAAATAGGTTTTGGAACAGGATTAAATGCTATTTTGACTTATGTAAATGCTATTGAAAACAAGAAAATTATACATTATACTACATTCGAATTATTTCCTATCGACAAAGATTTAGTTACTCAATTAAATTTCTGTAAGTTTGAAATGGATGATTACCAAACAGTTTTTGATGAAATGCACGCTATGGAATGGGAGGTTGAGCAGAAATTAAGCCCAACTTTCACGATGAGAAAAATAAATGCCGATTTCTGTAAAACAAATTTAGATGGAAATTACGATATAGTTTATTTTGATGCATTTTCGCCCGAAAAGCAACCCGAAATGTGGACATTGGAACAGTTCAAAAAAATATATGCAAGTTGTAATGAAGGAGCAATACTTACCACCTACTGTGCCAAGGGATATGTGCGAAGAAACTTGATAAATGCTGGATTTACAGTTGAACGACTTCCTGGACCTCCGGGAAAAAGAGAAATACTCCGAGCCATAAAATAAGTTCATATTGTTGCAGAATAGATGAAAAAAACAATTTAAATTGATTGTTAATCAAAATAAAAGTTTTATCTTTGCACTCTCAAAATCAAACCTACAGTTTTGCGAAGCGAGTAAGGCTGAGTTTGTATTTTAAAAACATTTATATAACTTATTATCATGTATTTAACAACTGAGAAGAAACAAGAAATCTTCGAAAAGTACGGAAAGTCTAAAATTGACACCGGATTATCTGAAAGCCAGATCGCATTATTTTCATTCCGTATTAATCATTTGACCGAACATTTAAAGGTAAACAAAAAAGATTTTAATACTGAACGTGCTTTGGTTATGTTAGTAGGAAAACGTCGTCGTCGCCTCGATTATTTAAAGGCAAAAGACATTGAACGCTACCGTGCAATTATCAAAGAGTTGGGTATCAGAAAATAATCCTGAAAGATAAAACGCATTATATGAGGCATTTCGATTCAAAATCGGAATGCCTCTTTTGTGTTTGCTAAATTAGGAGATTGGTATATAAAATTATAGGTTAGCAGAAATATTTTTAATTTTCCTAAATAATCTGACTTATATACAATGTGTTTGTAAATCTGACATATTGATTTGAAGTAATTGATAATATGGATTTTTTAAGTCTTGATTCTTGTTTCTTGATTCTTGCCGGTTATATATTAGTGCTAAATAATTTCACAACTGCACTATAAGTTCATTTATCCACTAAAATTCATTTTCAGTTTCCGCTAAAAAAGCGTACCTTTGCGCCCGAATTATTTGCACCCACATCGGGGATTTGAGAAAACCGCTGATGAACGAAAAAAGGAATGTAAATATCTAAATTTAATAGATATACAAAAAAACAATGGGAAATATTGTAGCAATTGTAGGTCGACCCAATGTAGGGAAATCGACATTATTTAACAGGCT
>JBBSCW010000263.1:0-4908 GCA_038249855.1 Bacteroidales bacterium | reverse complement strand
GAATCAGTTATCAACAACAATCAGTATGTAGTTGAGTCTTTGGTAGTAGAGGAGGAAGGTTATTTGGTAGCTAAAATAATTCTCGATTTAGAAGCAATCGAAAAAAACATTGAACATGTAAAAGAAGTTTTTGAGGAAAATAAAGAGAAATTTATAGAGTGGAAAAATCATTTCACAAAAGAAATCAACTCAAAACTGAATAGAACTTCCCAAATAAAACGAGTGGATATAATGGACAAACCATTTGAAAAAACGGCCTCTCAAAAAATAAAACGTTTCCTTTATACCAAAACGAATAATAAGAAGAAATAAATAGTTATAAAAACCTTAAATCCCCCTCCGCGATAGCCATCGGGAGGGGGATTTTTAGCATTATTTATGTGTCATAATATCTAGTATCATTCGGTCGGTTTCTTGCATTCCATCTCGTCCAATGCGTGTCAGATTCATAATAGTTTTATCTACATCATCGTCGGTAATACCTTCCGATGAACTGAGAACTTTATTGTCTATGGCCATAAGTGCCGACAAAGTAGCAGTAGAAACTCCATTAGAAACTTTCAACGCACAACTTGGTTTTGCTCCATCGCAAATAATTCCGGTGATATTTCCTATCATATTTTTAATAGCATAAGCCATTTGTGTTCGCGAACCTCCCATCAAATAGGTAATGCCACAAGCTGCACCAGTTGTGGCAACCACAGCACCACACAATCCCGAAAGACGACCCAGACTTTGTTTGATATAAATCGCCATTAAGTGGCTCAGCATAAGTGCTCTGATTAGTTCTTCCTCTGTTTTACCAAGCTCCTCAGCAAACACAGTAACTGGAAGTGTAGCAGCAATTCCTTGATTTCCACTTCCCGAGTTACTCATCACCGGAAACATGGCACCACCCATACGCGCATCACATGCAGCAGCGGTAACTGAAAGCATTTTTGTAAACACATTATTGCCCAATTGCCCATTAGCAAAGGTGTACGAAAGCGAATGTCCATAATGTCCCTTCATAGATTCTGCAGCAGCAGCTTTGTTCAGTTCGCTAGCCTCTTTGATAAAAGCAAGTTCTTCTAATGGACTTTCCAATGCAAAATCACACACTTTATTAAAGGAAAGATTCAGCAAGTTCTGTTCTGTTTCGGTTGCACTTTCGTCTTCCAGATGCAGAAGAATTTTTCCGTTCTGCTCTAAGTGAGAAAAACGTATATGTTCTTTACTTATAATTACCTTGGAAGAATTTTGGTCTTTTCTTACTACCACTTCGATATACAGTTTTCCAGCAATATGATCCAGTAAACTTATCGATATACAATCAGTTTCAATAAGGCGTTTACCTTCTTCCACAATTTTGGGTCGTATATCTTTCAAAACCTCCAAACCATATTCTGATTTACCCACCAAAACACCCATAGCAATAGCAATTGGCAACCCTACCATACCAGTACCTGGGATGCCTACTCCCATTGAGTTTTTAAGTATATTGGCACTCAGTTTTAATTCAATTTTATCTGGAATATCGCCTAACAATTCATGTGCTTTGGCCACAGCCAAAGCAACTGCACTCGGTTCAGTACAGCCAATAGCAGGAGTTACTTCCGCCTTGACTAAACTAACAATTTCATCTCTTTCCTGTTTGGTTAGCATCACTTCTAATCAATTATTTTAGTTTTTACAAATTACATTTTCTGAAAATGAAACTGCAATAAAGTCTATCGCAAAGATATTAAAATTTCAGGGTTTCCAACATAAAATAATTGCTTACTTTATGATTATTGAGACTAAAACCATCTCAATAAAATTAAGAAACAAATCCATTGAGATTAACAAAACAATTGGATTGTATTTCAAAACTTGAACTTAAAGGAAACGACCAACAAATAATTTGCTGGTCGTTTCCTTATATTTTAAAATCTATAATTCCTGCTTATCCGTTCATCGAAACTAAAAATTCATCATTATTCTCCGTCCGCTCCATACGGTCTTTGATAAATTCCATAGCTTCGGTTGAATTCATGTCGGCCAAATGTCGACGTAAAATCCACATGCGGTTCAAAGTGTCTTTGTCGAGCAATAAATCATCTCTACGCGTACTCGAAGCCATAATGTCAACAGCAGGGAAAATACGTTTGTTCGATAATTTTCTGTCGAGTTGGAGTTCCATATTACCGGTACCCTTGAATTCTTCAAAAATTACTTCATCCATTTTCGATCCAGTTTCAGTCAATGCTGTAGCAATAATGGTTAAGCTGCCGCCATTTTCGATATTACGAGCTGCTCCAAAGAAACGTTTCGGTTTATGTAGTGCATTGGCATCAACACCACCCGAAAGAATTTTACCTGATGCAGGTGAAACTGTGTTATAAGCACGAGCAAGTCGGGTAATAGAGTCTAACAAAATCACAACATCTTGACCACATTCTACCATTCTTTTGGCTTTTTCGTGCACCATAGATGCCACTTTTACATGACGCTCAGCTGGTTCATCGAAAGTAGATGAAACAACCTCGGCTCTTACACTTCTGGCCATATCAGTAACCTCTTCTGGTCTTTCATCTATCAGCAGTACAATCATATATACTTCTGGATGATTCGCAGCTATCGCGTTAGCAATTTCCTTGAGTAAAACTGTTTTTCCAGTTTTAGGTTGTGCAACAATAAGACCACGCTGACCTTTACCAATAGGTGAAAATAAATCAACCATGCGTACCGAAAGGCTATCGTTTTTACCTGTAGTCAAATTAAATTTCACATCAGGGAAAAGTGGTGTGAGATGTTCGAAAGGAACTCTATCGCGTACATATTCTGGTGAACGACCGTTAATTTTATTGACTTTAATCAGAGGGAAGTACTTTTCCCCTTCTTTTGGAGGGCGAATTGTTCCATTAACTGTATCACCAGTTTTAAGTCCAAAAAGTTTTATTTGCGATTGTGAAACGTAGATATCATCGGGCGAAGCCAAATAATTATAATCTGCCGAACGAAGAAAACCATATCCATCCTGCATCATCTCGAGCGTACCATTTCCTTCGAGTATTCCATCAAAGTCAAATTGTTTCTCTTGCTTATCGTTCCGTGGATTGAATTTATTTCGAGGATTATTAGGGTTACTTCCGCCGCTAGTGCTGCTGATGTTAGTGTTGCTACCGTTGTTACCGTTAGTTTTAGTATGTCTTAAATCAATATTGACTGATTTAGGTTTCTCAGTTTCTGAATTAGAAGATTCCGAGCTAATCACTTCGACAGCGGCATTTTCAGCAGGTACAACATTTACTACTTCCTCAGGAACTGCTACTTTTTCCTCAGTTTTTTCAAGCACTATCTTTTTAGTTGGTGCTAAAATTGCAGGTAAAGCAGTGTTCGCTGGTGCAGCAACTGGCTCTTTAGCAACGATTTCAGCAACTTTCGCTACTGGTTTTTTAGGCTGTTTGGCTTTAGGGCTTTTCTTCTGCGCTGGCTTAGCTTGTGTTGGAGCTAGTTCGGCACTTTTGGAATTACTCTCAATAACTTCGGCTTTAGGAGTTTCAGCTTTAGGGGCTTCTTTCGGACTTTGTTGTGCAGAATTCGGATCCGAACTAGCTTTTTCGTCAGTAGGACTAGCTGCCTTAATAATATCATTTTTCTTAACCGGTACTCTCAACCTTTTTTTACGGTCGACAATCGGTTTTTCAATGCTGGTTTTTCGTTGTGCATTAGCAACGGCTTGTTGGTCAAGAATATCATAGACCAATGAATCTTTTTTAGTTGAATTAGAAACTTTGAGCCCTAATTCTGTTGCGATGTCTTTAAGTTCAGACAGTTCTTTCGCATTTAGTTGCAAAATGTTGAAGTTACTCATAGAATGATGAATAAACGTTTTTTAGGTAATATTTCCGTTCTTCGGAAAACAACGTTTTTTTGTGAATGTATTTATTGGTTGATTGTTTTGAACAATGACAGGATGTCATTATTTTGATAGAAACATTGCAAAAGTACAAATAAAATTTGGAATTGCAAATTTTGAAAAAAAAAAATTATGAAAAATTTGAAAAGAGAGTTTGAAATTTGATATTTCGTTTAATGTTTTGCGGTTAGTGTTTTGCGTTTAGTGTTCAGGATTAAAGAGTTTGAAATTTGGGATTTGAAATTTGTAAGAAAGAGAGAAGGATTTAAGAGTTTGAAATTTGGGATTCAGAAACTATGCCTACGCCTTTGCCTCAGCCTTCTTTTTGTTTCCTTGTCTACTATTTACTATTCCCAATCCCTAAATCGTAAATCGTAAATTGTCAAATAGTAAATCCTTATGCTGTCTTTATTTTATAACTTGTTGATGTTTTTCCTTTTACGATGCTCGTTAGTTTCGATTTCAAAAGCTGACGACGAATTGGTGAAACTTTGTCGGTAAAGAGATTACCTTCCAAATGATCATACTCATGTTGTACAACACGTGCTTTAAAACCATCAAAGACCTCAGTTTTCTCTTCAAAATCAGATGTAAGATATTTAATCTTAATTTTTGATGAGCGTACTACAGACTCGTGAATGCCCGGAATGCTCAGACAACCTTCCTCAGCGGTCTCAGTATCATCACTAAATTCAAGCATTTGAGGATTAATCATCGCAATCTTAAAACTACCTAACTCAGGATCATCCTCCATCAATGGAACCAAATCAATCACCAACAAACGAATAGCCAAACCCACTTGAGGAGCAGCCAAACCAACACCATCGGCTTTATACATGGTCTCAAACATATTGTTAATCAATTCTTTAATGTTTGGGTAATCTTTATCAATGGGTTGAGCTACTTTGCGTAAAACAGAAGTGCCGTATGTATAAATCGGAAGAATCATTGCTATTTGTTTGTTTTGAAATAATATCTTAATCTATTAATATAGACTTATTGAATATTCGATTGAAGAGTTTGAAATT
>JBBSCW010000262.1:0-4947 GCA_038249855.1 Bacteroidales bacterium | reverse complement strand
TCTTGTTTCAATTCCAAAAGGTGCAATTGGTAGATTATAGAGCTTAATCCTTTCATATAATTTTTGGTGTTTCAATTCCAAAAGGTGCAATTGGTAGGCGTCAAAAACGGCATTTTTAAGCATTGATTATTAGCTGTTTGTGTTGTATTATAGAGCTGTATTTTTGGTGTTGGGTTGTCGATGTGCAAAAGTACAAAAAACACAGGGTATCGACAATATATATAATGAATTGATTTTCAAGATGTCAAAGAACGCATTTTGATATTCTGGCTTTGTGAATTCCTAAAAAGTCATAGACCGACAAGTAACTAAAGAAAATTATCGGTACTACAACGTTCTTTACCAACTACTTGCTTGTCTAACATTTTTTCGGAGCGTCCCGAGAAAATTATCAAGCTATCTATCTCTTTATCCATAAATTCCTCGGCTTTTAAAATCAACTCTTTAAGCCGAACTTCCGAAATTTCGCCCTCGAAAACTGAGTTCTGAATCCAATTCAGGTATTTTCGGCAAAGCTTTAACATCTTCACTACTCGCTTTTCGCCACAATCGTACACTAAAATTACATACATATTACCACCACATTTTAAATGGTTTATACTCCTCCATCCCCAGCAAATGCTTACTTAACTTATAACATTCAAGCTTTATCAAATGCCGATAACTTACATTGCGTTTCAACGATCGATGTTGAATAGTTTCGTTTAATCTATCCTCAAACGCTTTTACAAATATCTTTTTACCGTTTTGATTTAAAACACATTTGTTTAGTTTTTTATCAAAATGTTTCTCTTGAATTTCCTTTTTGTTGAGTACTTTAAAAATCACCCTATCCACTAATATTGGTTTAAAAATTTCCGAAATATCGAGCGACAATGAATAACGCCTTTCGCCCGGACTGTGTAAATAACTGATTGTAGGGTTGAGTTGCGTTTGATGTATAGCCCGCAAACATTGCGTGTAGCACATCATATTGCCAAACGAGATCAGCGCATTCACTTCGTTCCGTGGCGGTTGTTTGGTGCGGTTGCCCATTTCAAAATCATTGAGTATCAAATCGAAACCTTCGTAATAAGCCTGACGAATATTGCCCTCCAACCCCATCAATTCATCCACTGCTTTAGCCGTTGGAATAGCCGATGCCAGCTTCTCGATTCTCTCAATCAGTCCCGCAAGTTCCTTTCCGCGCTTATCATAATACCTCAAATTCTTAATCATATTAAACGCCGCACCTTCGATAAATTTTTGTGCAATAATGATTCGCTTCCTTTTGTCCTGATAATACGAAGTTTGAGCCAACAACATTTTACCCGACAACAAACTATCTTTCGGCATAAACGAACCAGTGTAGTTCTCGTAATAATCGAAAAAATGAACGGCAATATCATTCTGTCCCAAAAAGTTATACAAAGCACTATTGGCAGTAAGCGAACCGAAAGTATAAAACTCCGCTATGTCTTCCACTGGCAAATAACGTGGCTGTCCATTTCGCTCAATACCATTGGCATCCTCCTCTATGGGAGTAAATTTCAGCGTGTTGTCCTTGCGCTGTAATGTGCCGGGGTTAAATAAATAGTAGGTCTTTTTCATAATATTGTCTAAACCAAGATTTATTGGATTAAGAGGATAATAACAGTTACAATATAAGTTATTCGCTGTAATATGGTTTTTTGAATAATAAGGGTTAAGAGGATTGAAGCGAAGAAAATCCTGCAAATCCCCAAATCCTTTAAAATCAAGGTTGAGACATTTAAAATCCTGTAAATCCCTAAATCCCTAAAAATCATGGTTTAGACTTATACTTATTATTATTCAGTCGTTTATATTCCAAACTTACAGCACCGAAGTTAATCAACAGACCCACCTCAATATTGTATGCTTCCAGATAATTTTTAGCCTGTGCCAAATGTACGTTTTCCAAATGAATAACAGCTTTTAGCTCAACACTTATCAAGTCTTCTACTAAAAAGTCAACCCTACGAGTGCCTATATGTATGTCATCGTAATAAATAGGCATCTCAAATTCGCGCGAAAAATTCAGGCCGTTTTTACGCATTTCTATTGCCATTGCACGCTGATAAATAACCTCCTGAAAACCATTTCCCAATACCGAATGTACTCTAAAAGCACATTTTAATATCTTTTCCGTAATATCTGCATACTTCATTTCCATATCATATATTTTTAAATCATAATTGGGAAACTGTCTGAATAGGGATTTATAGAATTAAAGGATTTACAATAATTATCACTATGTTTTAATCCTCTTAATCTAAAAATCCTTTTTAAATCTCAGTTCAGACATTTTTTAATCCACTAAATCCCGGTTAAGACATCTTATCCTATCAATCCAAAAATCCCAAAAATCCTGGTTCAGACAATTTCCTCCCGTTCAGACAATTTCACTCCCCCACATAGCAAAACTCATAATAGCTGCAATTCCCGCATATTTTTGCGTTTATCACCTCCGGACATACATCAGCACCGATTATATCCCCTATCTCTTTTTCTATCTCCTTTATCCGTTCTCTATCCCAATCTGTAAGTTCAACTTTTTGTGTCTGCCGCATGGTAGGATATTCCAGAATACCCGTAACGCCCTCAATACCATTACGCTCCAATACATAAATATAGTATTTCACTTGCCATTCGTGAGCAGTTTCTATTTTATCCGATTTTTTAATTTCATGCACCACCTTATTGCGAGCATCGTAAAAATCAATCTTACAACCCTCAATCTCCAATTCCTCATATCGCTCCGAACGCTGCGGATAACTCGTTTCATGTATCAGTTTACCTTCGTACACCAAATCGGAAGTATGCTCCATATTAATACCATTAGCAAAAAGCCATAGTTTGCGGTGGCATACCTGAAAGTAATTGAAATGAGTACCGGTCATAATTTCTAAGTAGAATAATACAATTTACAATATCAATATTTTAGAACCTCGAATTCAAAAGTCGATTAAAGTTTTCTAAATCAAAATTATTGGCATTCCATAGCTCTCGTGGTTTTAATCCCAACCATTCTTTCATTTCTTTATGCTCTGGATGTTTTTTATCGACCAAAATTTCTTTTAGATTTTCGTACCCCCACGGACCGCCACAATCTTCGGGCGGACAAGTTCCTTCACCCGCTAATAAAATAGGCAGTTTACCTTCTTCAATAGGCAGAATTTTTTCAAGCGTTAGTTGGTGAAACCAATCATCGCCCGAATCGTACAGATAAACATACTTCTGTTTTGCTTTAATAAAAATATCCGATAGCAGGACGGAAGTTGCATCTAAGCTTTCTTTATTTGACATACCACCCCAAAAATCATCATCGTAAATCATTTCGATTAGGGGTGAAGATGAATATCCTTTTGAGGCAAAGAAAAATAAATGGGCATTTTCCCAGCCGAATGCCGTTTGTATTATCCTGTGAAATTCCTCAAACGTCGATTCAGAAGATACCAGTAATCTTCGCCATACCGTGGGGTTAATTACATTTTTTAGCTCAATTTTAAATTGATAGATCATAATTGTATTTTGTTTCTCGTTAATTGGAACTAACTTTTTCTTGAAAGTATTCTTGCAATTTGCTTATTTTAGCCGTCATTAGCAAAGATTTAAGGCTTTGCACATAATCGGAGTCTATATCTATAAAGTCAAGAAAAACATTTTCCGCTTTCATTGCCATTATGCTAACCGATTCATAGCTTATCATTCCCAGTATTTTTAGCAACTGGAATTCAAACATTTCCTGTTCCGTTATAGAAGTTCGACCATTGAATATAGCTTCAAAACTCAGGTTAATATCATCGGTGTTTTCTTCATCGAATTTCATCCTTTTCAGCATTTCTATCTTTAACAAAACGTAGTCGGGATATTTATGATAGTATTTTTTCAATTTTGACTTATAGGCTGTGCTTTGCTTTTCGTCAAATTTCAAATCCCAATAATACAAATAGGGTAAGTCGCCCCATTTTTCTTTGAGTTCGTTGTAAGCTTCTTTTTGCTGTTCCCTTAGGTCATCGATGTCATTGTCTTCATCTTCGTCAAAGTATCCGAAATCCAGATTGGCAAACTCTTCAATATCAATATCGGTAAGTGTTTGGCCGGGCAATAAACCCAGCGACTCGGAAGTATATTCATCATCGTCGATGGCCATCTCCAATTCTGCATTCCAAGTTTTATGTAATCTAAGTATTTCTGCATTGTCAGTTAAGTCATTCTCAAAAATCGATTCGGCAAGTGCTATTGTTCTCGTCAATTCATCATCGGTTGCTTGATCTGTGCCGTTGGAAGTCAACACTGTAAATGCATTTCTTCGTTCTGTGGAAGTCAGAGCGTCATATTCATCAATATACGCTGAACCATTCACGTCGTATTCAAAATTTTCTTCATCATCTTCGTCGTGAAATCCATCTACATAAAGCACATCAAAATTCCCTTTGCCCACCGATTTCTCTAATTGTTGGATAATTTTATTAGCTTCTGTAGTGCTCGTATTATCTATTTTTACAAACAAAGGTTTGCCATTTTTACCACATTCTATTGCCATTAGTTCCACATCGTCAGTGTCTTCTTCGAGGATATATTTTGCAGTTTCGCTAAATTCCTTGCAGGGTTTAAAACCTAATTCAGCAGCATACTCAATGGAAGCAAATATAACGTTGTGTACCAATGCGTAATCGGCAGCTATCAAAGTCATTCCACGCGACAAATTCGAAATCATTTCATCAAATTCATACACTTCAAAGTTAAAATTGAAGAATACATCTTTCACCCCTACACAATACAAATCGACCAAATATCCGCCAAATGTGATGTTTCCATTGGTATGTTGGCGAGCCACTATTATTTGAGCCATCCCATGTTCTTGCCAACCAGTACTAATAAGGCACTTGTAAAACGGTAGATTCCGCGATTTCTGACGGATATAATTCTCCGGACTTAACAACT
>JBBSCW010000261.1:0-4973 GCA_038249855.1 Bacteroidales bacterium | reverse complement strand
TATGTCAGCACCGATTATTCAGGAGGCGATGTGGTGCTGAAGGTATTACTGAAGATGAAATAATATTCTTATAAACAGTTAAGTTGTAGTAAACACAAGAATTCATCCGATGACATCATGTTATTGGATGAATTTGTTTAATAAGACTTCCTTCGAAAACTCCTATAATGCTTGGTTCATCGATTTTGCTAGTGGTTGGAATTGTTCTGAAACTAAGCGGGGATTGAAGCACTTGTGTGCAGTTCGATCTTTTTAAAGAAAATCTATAGTTGGCTATTAAATTCATACACAGCATCTTGCGGCTTTTCGGTACAGCGTGCAATCTTATAACTGCCATTGTTTGAACTAAATCGATTGTTTCTAATTTTTCCAATCGATATAATAATAAAAATTCCAGAAGGTAGTGCTTTCTGGATTTTTTTTCTTTCTCAAAGCTAATTCTCCATTAGATAAAAGTCGGCCGAAAGTCAACATAGGTATTTTCCCGTTTGACAAAAATTATCTGAGAGTCATCAAACGGGTTCTGTAATATTACAAAGCATATTTCATAACTTGGATACCCATAGAAAGGAGTTAAGAAGTTTATTTTTTGTTTATTCTACTGTAATGACATACCAAAAGTTTGCCTTCATCATCATGCAAATGCATACCATTTCCTTCGCAATACCGAAACAAATCGCAATTGGCACAAATACCTTGCTTTGCCCATTTACGATTTCGGAATGATTGAAAACGATTGTTCCAAACATCCATAAAATCATCTTTGTATATATTCCCTTGATGAAAATTTGACCGAATACTTGGACAAGCAGAAATCGAACCATCAATCAGTACTGAAGCCACATTCACACCTGCATGACAGGTATAAAAATAATCGCGTACTGCCTGTTCGTAATTGCCTAAAAAGCCTTCGCAACCATAATTCAAATGAATTCGATTCTCTTTTCGAGTGGCGCTGATAAAATCTAGAACCGCAGTAAAATCATCGTTTGAAAGTTGAAATTCAGATGATTCAGCAGCTCTTCCAACAGGAAAAATAGTAAAAATACGCCAATGTTTCACACCAGTTTCAATTAAAAACTCTTTGAAAGCTGATAATTCATTGAGGTTCTTCTTATGAACACAAGTTACTACATCCCAAACAATATCTTTTTCTGTTGCGAGCATTTTCACCGCATTCAGTGCATTCGTAAAACTTTTTGGATGACCACGTAACCAGTTATGGGCTTCCTCAAAACCATCGAGACTAATTGTAATTGAATGTAATCCCGACACTAAAAGTGAAGTTAAACGCTGTCGAGTCAATGCCATCCCGTTTGAAACTAATCCCCAAGGAAAACCCCGTTGATACAATTCTTTTCCACATAGCTCAAGATCTTTCCTGAGTAAAGCTTCGCCACCGGTAAAAATTATCATGGTTTGATTTGGATTCACGTGGGGCGTAATCTGGTCGATTACGTTTAAAAAATCGGCAACAGGCATGTCTTTTTGGTCGGACTGCACATGACAATCGCTCCCGCAGTGCTGGCACGATAAATTACAACGAAGCGTACATTCCCAAAAGAGCGTTTTTAGCTCGTGTGTACGAACATTGTTCTGCCGCATTTTCCTGAAAATCTCAAGGCCTATTCTTTTTCGTAACGAAAGTGATTTATTCATTACTATCTTTCTTAGGCGTTAGTTCAATATTTTGCTTTACAGTCAATGTTCCTTTGTCCCAGTTCTTTTGTTTACCAGTTTGGACTGCATTTTCAAAGTTTACCAGTATTACAGTGTCACGATATAATCCATTTTCAGCACCATCAATATCTTGAACAAAAACAGGAGCTGCATTTTCGGGAATTTCTCCAATATCAAAATGTTGCGTTAAATCATAGACTCCTTTAATATCAGTGGTATCGGCTTTATAGGTTCGATAAGGAGTCGGCATTACACCGTACATAAGCATGATTTGAGGAGCTGAGCTAAAACCAACACGTATTCCTTTAATCGGTTTCGCACTAACTTTATCTACGACTGTTCCTTTTACGGAATAATCTGCATTCGGAACACCATATTCCATCTGAGGTTCACAATTACTAAATCCAAGCAAAGTTAAAAGTGTTGCTAAAATCCAGTTTGATGTTTTGATAAAAGTCTTACTAATTTTCATAGATTTTGAGGATTAATTTATACTTATAATAGATGTAATTACAGTAATAAACGTTGCATGTGATGAAGCACAAATATAAGTATTTTTTACGAGTTTGATTTTGTTAAAAATTGAATCATATAAGTATATTAATAATTGTTGTCCGATAAAAAAAAGAAATCGAATAATGTCGAATGTTTACCGGAAAACAATGTATAGCAATAGCATTTCCATTTTAAGATGGTCCGAATTAGATGCAAAAAAACGCAAATCGAATTTCTCGTTTTTGCGTTTTTTTTACCTGCTAATAGACAGTTTCAACAAAGAGGTTTGTACTCAAAGACAGTGCTTTGATTCAATCTTTTTTGTTATACAGCCAATGTTAATGAATTGGCTTTGGCTAAGTGAAAATTTGCAACCAAATCGCCCATAACTTCTTTAACAGTAGAAATGCGTGTGGCCAAATAAGCATTACTACCCGCGAAAGCGTAACCACGATCCATCCGGCCTTTATACGCATTGTAAAGAGTTACCATAATACAGTAAGGAACTACTTTATAATCGCAAGTATGTAAGCAATCGTACGGACAAGACTTGGGTTTCGTCAATCCTTGTTTTACTTTTTCGAGAAATTTACCTTGCAAGGCACGTCCAGGCATTCCTACTGGACTTTGAATGATTTCAACATCACCTTCTTTGGCTTTGATATAAGTGTTTTTAAATTTGATATCAGCATCGCATTCCTCGGTAGTTACAAATCTGCTAGCTACTTGTACTCCTTTGGCACCCAATTCCATCATGTCGTACATATTCTGTCCGTTGTAAATGCCACCCGCTGCCACAACAGGAATTTCCTGGTTGTATTTCGCTTCAAAAATAGCTACTTCGCGAACAACATCGGGAATCAGATTTTCAATTGAGAAATTCGGGTCGGCAATCTGATTGGGTTTAAACCCCAAATGACCGCCAGCTTTTGGCCCTTCAACCACAATTAAATCGGGCAAATAATCGTACAATGTTTTCCATTTTTCGCAGATAATTTTTGCCGCACGTGCCGATGATACGATAGGCACAAGTTTCGTTGTACAGTCCGCCGTTCGATACTTGGGCAAATCCAAGGGTAAACCAGCTCCAGCAAAAATCACATCCGCTTTTTCTGAAATGGCAGTTTTTACCATATCGCTGAAATTGGTTAATGCCATCATGATATTTACCCCAACTATTCCCGATGTTTTTTCTTTGGCTTTCCGAATTTCTTCTTTGAGTCCAAAAATACAGGAATCCACGTAAGTTCTTGCTTTCTCACGATAAATCAACCCAATTCCCGCACAAGAAATTACTCCAACCCCACCTTCATTCGCAACTGCCGAAGCCAAGCCCGACAAGGAAATTCCAACGCCCATTCCGCCCTGAATAATAGGAACACGTGCTGTTAAATCTCCAATTTTTAATCCATTCATATAAAAATTGATTTTTAAAATAATTTAATTCATCCCCACAGTTCAAACCATATATTACTGAAAATAGGAGAAAGTCCTATGTAAATCATTGGTGCTTTCTCCTATTCTATTTCTTAAATTATATAAACTTTACGACAGACAATTAACCGTATATTATTTTACCGTTTTCGTCTGTAAAATCCTCAAAGCTCTTATTGTACTGTTCCATAGCTTTATAACTCATTGACATACTTGAAAAACCTCCATCGTGATACAGGTTTTGCATGGTTACTTTGCGGGTCAAGTCGCTGAACATTACTACACAATAGTCCGCACATTCGGCAGCTGTTGCGTTTCCAAGTGGCGACATACGCTCTGCAAAGTCGAGCAAACCGTCAATACCTTTCACGCCACTACCGGCAGTAGTAACAGTGGGCGATTGCGAAATGGTGTTGATACGAACATTGTGCTCGCGACCATAAATGTAACCAAAACTACGAGCAATAGACTCCAATATCGATTTGGCATCGGCCATATCATTGTATCCAAATACAGTACGTTGGGCAGCCATATACGAAAGTGCCACTACAGAACCGCCATCGTTGATTGCATTCATTTTTTTGGCTACTTGCAACATTTTATGAAACGAAATGGCAGAAATATCCAAAGTGGTATTCAACATATCGTAATCGAGATCGTCGTAAGTGCGTTTTTTGCGTACGTTGGGCGACATGCCTATGGAGTGTAATACAAAATCTACTTTTCCGCCCAATACTGCCATGGATTCTTTGAAAACAGTCTCTAAATCCTGAACGCTTGTTGCATCAGCAGGGATTAATTTGGCGTTTAACTTTTCGGCTAACTCGTTGGTTGTTCCCATTCTAACTGCCAGTGGCGTATTCGAAAGTGTAATAATGGCACCTTCTTCTACTGCTTTCTCGGCTACTTTCCAAGCAATTGACATATCGTTCAACGCTCCGAAAATTATACCTCTTTTTCCTTTTAATAAATTATTACTCATGATAAGATGATTAGATGTTCTTACAAATAACCTTTTTAATACTAAAAAAGTTCTTAGTAATTGAATTTCGGCACAAAGATACTATAAATGTGCAAGAAAAATGATTTTATTAACTTTGTAACTGGTATTTATTAACAGTTGTATTCATTATTCTGCTGAATATCCGTGATTTATCAAAATTAATTATTTCGATTTTAATCGGTTGTTTCTGGCATAATTTGGATTTATGATGCTGGTAATAATTTTTTCGTACCAATTAAATCCATTTTTTTTGCATTTTCAAGGTGGTTTGATACCTTAACTTCGGATAGAGCAAGTTTAGCGAAGCGTAACTTGTGCTGACAATCCGTCCAGTTTGTAACTGTTTCGGATTAGCATGGTT
>JBBSCW010000260.1:0-4990 GCA_038249855.1 Bacteroidales bacterium | reverse complement strand
TTTAAAAAACATACTGTCCCTATACGACCCAAAAGAAAATATGAGAGAGATACTGATAAATTTAGAAAATGAGGAAAGCCTAAAGTGTTGAAAAACATCAAAGATGCAATATAATAATGCTTAACTTAATGATATTGACCGTGCGGCAGCGGCAGTTTTAAAAAAGTAATAAACAGAATTTGACTGAAAATCGAAAGTAAAATTCCTAAAAGTATTTGTTTTTGAATAGTTTTAGGAATTTTTGTTTATCTTTGTTCTATGAAAACAATAGCACGTAAACGGTACTTAGATACACTTAGTGTTCTTAAAGACAAGAATTTAATTAAGATTGCCACAGGTGTTAGGCGTTGTGGAAAATCAACTTTAATGACACAATTTCAAGACTTGTTGCGTAAAGAAAACGGCAAAGTCTCCATTTTGGCAATCAATCTGGATATGCCTGAATTTCGGTTTTTAGCTGAAAAAAATTGGATAGAGATTTACGATTACATCATTTTGCATCTCAAAAAAAACGTAACCAATTATGTGTTTATTGACGAAGTGCAAAACGTTCCCGAATTTGAAAAAATGTTGGAAGGCTTGTACGTTCACCCAAACATAGATTTGTACGTTACAGGTTCAAACGCATTTTTATTATCAAGCGAATTGGCAACTTTGCTCACAGGTAGAGCTTATGAAATAAATGTATTGCCTTTTTCATTTGCTGAATATTTAGAGTTCACAGGCAAAACCACAAACCCTGACCGTGCTTTTGCTGAATATGTGCGTACAGGTGGTTTTCCCGAAGCTGTAAGACTTTCAGCAGACGGGAATCATTTTGCAAATGAATATTTACAAACTGTTTTCAAGAACATTTACGACAACGACATTTCTAAACGCTATACTATTTATGCCGAAGAATCCTATCAGGAAGTTGTAAACTTTTTAATAGATTCAGTTGGTTCAAGTGTTTCAGCGGGAAACATTGCCAAAGTTTTAACGACAAACAAAAAGAAAATTGACAACAAAACGGTGTCAAAATATATTGACACTTTGGTTGAAGCCTATTTGTTTTACAAAGTAAACCGCTACGACATCAAAGGCAAACAACATTTGGCAACGCAAGAAAAATACTATTTGGTGGATTTAGGTTTTCGCAACGCATTACTTGGAAAAGAATTGGCAAGCGATGCAGGACATTTACTTGAAAATATAGTTTTTCTTGAGCTAAAACGCAGAAACAACCAAATATGGATAGGGAAAACCAATAATTTAGAAGTTGATTTTGTTGTTCGCAACAACGAAGGTTTTACACAATACATACAAGTTGCACAAACAGTACAGAACCCAACGACTTTAGAACGTGAGTTGGCACCATTTGACAGTATTGCAGACCATCACGAAAAACTTTTAATCACAATGGACTACGATATTGGCACATATAACGGAATAAAAAAAATAAACGCAATAGATTGGCTTACAAAGACCGAAAAATAAGGGACGAAAAGATAACAGCCCATTGTCACAATGTAGGCTGATGTGTGTAAATCAAGGACGGCACTCTGTTGATCGTACCGTATAATTATATTTTGATTGGCATGAATTTGAAATTTGTAAGAGCTTGGTTCCGATAACCATTGTGGATTGAAAAGTTTTGTATTCATTGCTTAGCATTATAGCTTTCCCGTCTTTATGGATATTTTATTCAATATGTAAAAGGTTGCGCTCGTTGGTGGGACCCGTTGGTCAGCGACTCTGTTTCCGGAGCTAATTGTTTTTAACCTGCTTGCAGTAGGCAAGTCGCACCTCCTTATTTGGGCGAATGCGCCTCAATTAGAAATAAGTCAGGCTTTGACAACTGCCAATCCTTATCCAATTCTTAATTCATCAACCTAACTGAGCAATTATTTAAAAAATGTTTTACCTTTGGGGTTCAATTGGAACGCATAACACATTACGATCAGATATTTCAAAAATATGAGCAATAAATTTAATAAATCAATCAAAAAAACAATTTTTCAACCACACTGGCACATTACTCGCCCAATGGGTATTGTATCGGAATCGGATACTTACTATTTAGGGTTGAGCAATAAAATTCATGCAATAATTGAAAGCATGAGGGTGGATGAAATAATTTCTGATAAGTCTACAAGAGATATTTCTATTAAAGTTACCTGTTATTTCGAGGATGTTATTTCAGGATTTGGACTGTGGAAAGCTTTTGTAAACATACATTTAAAGATGTACGGTAAATATCTTCCTTTTTACGAAATAAATGAAGCCGACTACTATGATGATGAAATTAATTTGGAGGATGTATCGTTTTTAGTTTGGTCGGAATTGCAACGGTATGACATTGATAAAGAGGTTCACAGGTTCTTGAATCCCGAGAATCCGTTTATTACTATGATGGCTACGGAAATTTACGATTTATTGGATAGTGAATACGAAACTGCCGCTGAAAATATCAGTGTTTTTAACTATATTCATAAATTAAATCATAAAGATGATTATGTGTCAGCAAGAGATTTATTGGGATGGCTGCATTACGATAGCTATCTTTCAATGTCGTATCCACGAATAAGTTTAAAAAAAGAAGTGGATGATTTAAAAAGCAAAAAAAAGGATGATTTTTATCGTGAAAACTTAGAAATACTAAAATATGCTTCTGAAAAAATAGGTATTTTCAGCAAAACATGTAGCCCATTAGCCATTAAAGCAAAGGATTGGTTGGCGGAAATTTTTGTAGAGACGCCAGAAGAAGAAATTTTTAAATCCATTGACTTTAAGCAAATCAACAATTATAATATTATTGATTCAGATACCGAAACTTTTACAATAATAAATGCTGAAGAGGAAAAATTTATTGTAACTATCGATTCACTTAGCAATCCTCCCTCGTTTAGAACCGAAAAAATAATAATGTGTGCTTTGGTGTTTTTCAATGGTTTATGGCATGTCAATGGTTTTGCTTCATTTAGTTCCGAAAATTTAGACCTCGAATTGGATGATACTTTATTGAACACAAAGAAAAACAATAAACAGGTCTACGAATATGTATTGAAACACATCCCAAAACCTATTTCTTATTATAAAAGAAGTCAGGAATTATTCAATATATTAGAAAAAATATTCCCCGATGCAAAGAAAAAAGACATTTTACCAGCGGAATTCTTAACATTTAAGAATTTTGTTATGTTTGTGCATCCCGATATCGGTTTAAGTTTTTACCCTAACTTGGCTCAACACATAACCGACCCCGAAAATGGATGTTACGATCAAGAAGTAAATGAAACGGAGGGTTTGGGAGTATTAACGGGTTACTATGCACTTCCGAAACAGCTATTAGATTATCTGATTAATAACAATTTGCTACAAGGAATTTGTTTGAAATCGCTAAATGGAAAAGAGTATGGCAAGAAACAATTGCAAGAAAACTTAGAGTTTGCAGTGCGTTTCTTTCAGCCTAATTTATATAATTAATATTTTATTATCCCAGTTAGGCATAGCGTATCGTTTGGCTTGTGTTGTTTGGCAGTAATACAATCCTAATCCTGTTCGTTCGCGGGTAGTTGAAAGCCCAGAAGATTATTTGTATTCATCTGCTCGTGAATTGGCTGGTAAAATTTGTTTACTTGATATTGTAAAGGTACTTACCGAGCGGATGCCTATAATGCGAACGGTACGGAAGCACTATGCCGAATAGTGGGATTGCACGCTACGGAGAACTAAGTTTTTTATTAGTTATCTTCATTTGGTAAGTGTGCCAATAAAAGATTCTTAATGTGGTTTTCCAATTGTTCTTGTTTAAAATCAAACCATTGCTGACGTTCTTCCCCAGAATTGTCGATGATGTTTTTGAAATTGGCGAAGGGTTTTCGGTTGTTTAGTGCATTAACAAGCTTATTTTGGAGTGGAATATTTTTAAGTTGAGATGCAAAATCGGCCATAATACGGAAAGATTCGTTGGATTCTAATGGTTCAAACTCCATACAATTCTCCCATTCTCTGTGTTTAAAACAGTCTAATTCATCTGCCGAAACTCCAGTTTCCAGTTCTAAATCATAATCCTCGTCTATCCAATCTTGGTGCAGATCTTCTATTTCGAGTGTGTCCATGTTCAGGTAGCACACAAATCCGGCATCAATGGATCCTGCAATTTCTTTTACTACATCCTTGAACCGCTCAGGAATTTCCGGTTCCGATTCATCGGGAATTATAATGTCTTCGTATAGGTAAGTAAGTATCCTTTCTAAACTGTCTTTATCATCTTTTACTACTCGGAGAATGCCAAGAATTTCGTCTAAAAGTTGTTGTGAGTTCATAAATCCAAATTTTAGAGTTCAAAATAATGTTCATAATCAAAATATTCACTGATAAGTTTATGACGTACGAAAAATAAAGCGTTTTTAAGTTTAATGTATAGTTCGTCATCTATGTCTACTTCATTCACATAATAATTAATAGCCTCAATTTCATTGATATTTTTATTGGTTATAATGCCAAGTACTTTTCCTTCAACAAATTGTTTCATCTCCAATTTTGTAACTTTTTCTTTGTTTTTAAATACACTATCAAAAGAAAGAACGGGAAGATATTTTTTGTCATTATAGTTAAATGCAGCTTGTAAATGTTTCTGAATAATAAAATAAGGATAGTCTGGGAAAGTTTTGAGTAACTGCTCTAATTTGCTTGAAAATTCATCAGCTTGATTGTTCGAGAATTGTTTGTCTGAGTTAATAAGTATCAATTCAAGTAAGCCAATAAAAGCAACATCTCCCCACTTATTTTTAAGCTTATCTACTGTTTTTATGGCTTTCTTGGGCTTTTCAAATACAAGTTCCAGTGCGGTATTGAAAAGTTTTATATCATCAGGTTTTAACACAATAGTTGAATCAATTCCTAGCAACTCGTTTGTAAATTCTCCTTCAATTAATTCTACATTAATTTCTTCTATCCATTCATCGAGTAATTCATCTACTTTCTCTTCATCACTAATTTCCAAGAA
>JBBSCW010000259.1:0-5010 GCA_038249855.1 Bacteroidales bacterium | reverse complement strand
GAATTATTACGACAATAATTACCTCGATTTTGCTCCGAACCGTTTCACTGTTGAAAATCAAGCTAAGATGAAGTCAATTCCTGATTTGTACGAAAAATTAGGAACACAGGAAAAACTTCAAGGTGGTTTTATGCTTGATGCTTCGGTAGGTAAACTTATTTATTTGAAAAACAGAAATTCGCTCAACTTCAATGTGAGTGTAAGTAATATTCTGAATTCAAAACTCATCACGGGTGGTTATCAACAGGCTCGCATCCCAACCAATACTGATAAAACCCTCAATGGAAGCGGTTCAGATTGGTATTTAAATAAGTATTATTATGCTTGGGGATTGAATCTATTTTTCCATATAGGATATAAATTTTAATTCGAATTTTAAAAAAATACGACAAATGAGAAATACATTTAAAATAATAATGACTTCGGTTTTAAGTCTTGCTTTCGTGGGTTGCTCACAATCCAATTTCGAACCGGAATCGGGCGATGTAAAAGGTCAGAAAAAAGAAACGACCATTACTATTGCCAATTTGAAAGCTACTTATATAAAGACAGCTGGCTATTTTACTGCCGATAAAATAGTTGATAATAAAGAACTTGTAATCAATGGAATAATAACTTCCACCGATATAGAAGGTAATATATATAAATACATAGCCATTCAAGAAGAAACTGCAGGCGGACAAGCCATTCGTGTATCGGTTGATGCATCGGGGTCAGCTTCTCTGTATCCTATTGGGCAGCGAGTTTCGGTTATAGTAAACGATTTATTTATAGGTAAATATGGCGAAAGTCCACAAATCGGAGTTTATTTCGTACGTCCCAAAGATGGTAGAATTTCTCCAGGTGCTATTCCAATGCCTATTGCCCGTCAGTGCATTATTCCTTACGGGAAAGCGGAACCCAGCGCAGTGAAAGCAGATACGATGACCATTGCACAAATTCTTGCAACTCCAAAAGCCCAGATGGATTACAGATTAGTTTGTATAAAAAATGCCTATTTTACTGGTAAAGGCTATGATTTCGGAAATCCAGCTACTATTTCAGAATCAGAAAAAATCTTTGCTCCTGGAACCAATGGGATTGGATTTCCACAGTCGCGTGAAATTAGAGATGGTACTGGCAGCATCGCCATTGCCACCAGTGAATATGCTCGATTTGCACAACAACGACTACCAGCAAATACTTATGTAGGTCATATCACAGTGATTGCAAGTTGGTACAAATCCAAAGACAGCGAAACTGGAGGTTATCAGCTAACACTTCGTACTTTAGGCGATTTAGGAAAGGGTTTCAACGGTTATCTGAGTGCTATTAAATATACGAGATAAAAGACGGCGGACAACGGACGTTGAAAGAAATGATTAAAAAAAAAATTAAAAATTAAATAATTAAGTAAAATGAAAAAGACAAAACTATTCGCGTCAATGTTTATGGCTTTTGCTGTAGCATTCTCAGCTTGTACCAATGTAAATGAACCAGATGATACTAAAATAGAAAATAAACTTCCGTTTTCAGAAAAATTTGATACGGGATTAGGTAAGTTTACAACTCAAAGTGTATCAGGAGATCAGGTTTGGGAATTTAGTGCACAGTATAAATATGCGCTAATCAGCGGGTATGTAAGTTCTACAAACAATGCCAATGAAGACTGGTTAATATCTCCAGAAATAGACTTAGCAGGTGTTACTGCAGCTAAACTCAGTTTTGAACATGCATCTCGTTATTTTGCAAATATTGCCGATGAAGCTACTTTATGGGTTTCTCAAAATTATGTTTCAGCCTTACCTTCAACAGCATCCTGGACAAAGCTTAAAACTCCAACATTTCGTGATGCTGGTAATTGGACAATGGTAAGTTCTGGCGAAATTAGTCTGACTGCTTATGCTGGTAAAAAAATAAAAATTGCTATTAAATATATTTCTACTGCTAACAAGGCAGGAACTTGGCAATTAAAAAACTTTTTAGTTTCAGAAGGTGAAGCGGCAGTTACACCTGATGCCACATTAGTTGGTGATGGTACTAAAGTTAAACCTTATACAGTAGCTGACGTTTTTATTTTAAACCCCACAAGTACTTCTGAAGCTGTAAAAACTGCAGTATGGGCAAAAGGCTTTATTGTGGGATATTACAACTCAATACCAAACCCAGCTATTGTAGAAGCAGTTGCTCCATTTACCGATGATGTAAATATAATGATAGCTGCCAATGCTGGTGAAACTGATAAAACAAAAATGTTATCCATTCAATTGCCTACGGGTGCAGTCAGAACTGCTTTAGGTTTAAAAACCACGCCTGCCAATATCGGTAAAGAGATTTTAGTGTATGGTGATATTTTGATGTACAATACATATCCCGGCGTTAAAAATCTAAGTGCTTATTGGTTTGTGGCTACTAATACAGGGATTGAACCTCCCGCTGCTGGTGATTTTGGTGTACCCGAAATGACGATAAAAGATCTTAGAACTCAGTGGACAGGAGTTATGAAAACTATAGCTGACAAAAAGAAAATTGTTGGTATTGTGATTACCGATTTAGTAGGTGGAAATAGTGGCTCTTTGAAAAATCTAACCATTGCTTCTACAGACAATTCTGCTGGAATTATGCTACGTTTGGATGCCAACAGTACATACAATTTGGGAGATAAAATAGAGGTTGCTCTCGAAGGGTTGGAATTAAATCAATACGGTTTGGCTATTCAGTTGAATAATGTTCCTATTGTTAAAACCCGACGTATAGGTTCAGAATTTACTGTAACTCCCAAAGTAACAACTATTGCTTATGTTAACGCCAATTATGCCAGCTTAGAATCTACTTTAGTTTCTGTCCCAGGAACTATAACTTCTCCTAATAATTTGTGGGGAAGTTCTGCGGCAAATCAAAACAATACGCTTACTAGTGGTTCGGATAAAATAACTCTTTATGTGGCCAAATACTCAACTTTTGTTACTACTGCTGTTCCAACTGGAACCAAAACAGTAACAGGAATCGTAGGTCAGTTCTCTACTGTCAGTACAGCAACCTATCAACTTATTGTACGTAATTTGGACGATGTAAAATAAAACATCTTATCTTAACAATAGAAACACCTTTTGAATTTAGACTTTAGAGCTGTTTTTTATTGAGAATCACAATAATAAAGTTCTGCTTGGTTTCAGAAATACTGATTTGCAAACGATACTATGTTTTCATAAACGAGCACAAAGTGTAATTTTAAAAAATATATTTGTTAAACAAAACGATTTGAAAGAACTTTTTGTAAATACAAAGCGTTAAATTAATAAATACGAATCAGTATTTTTATAACAATTTAATTCATCAACATTATGGAAGAAAAATTAATAACTTTGAAAAACTACGATTCAATGGTTGAAGCATTGTTTGATCAAGAATTATTGCGATCTGCTGACATCAATAGTACTATTAATAATGGAGATGCAGTAGATTTACTGCCTATGTTTGGAGAATTAAATGATGGAATCCGGATTCTGGTTTTTGAGAAAGATCTCGAAAAAGCACTTAAAGTACTAGAGGATTATAAGGAAAGTATTGATTAGAAATACAGCCCCCTAAATCCCCCAAGGGGGACTTAAACACCTATTCTACATACAATTAGGCTCTTTGGAAATATATTCTGAAAATTGTTTTAAAGTTACTGGATGAATCAAATCAGGTGCTATTTCAATTAAATGTAAAAGAACAAAATCCCGCTCCAACATCAATGGATGCGGGATTTTTAATTGAGGGAGGTCAATTATTTCATTGTTGTACAACAGAATATCTATATCAATAATTCTGTCGGAATAATTTGTGACTGTCTTATTCTTTCTACCCATAAATATTTCAATCTGCTGTGTTTCAGCCAATAATTCCATCGGAGCAAGTGTAGTTTGTACTAAAACTACGGCATTTAAATAATCGTTTTCCGATGTATAGCCCCAAGATTTAGTTGACATAAAAGTAGAAACACGCCTCACCTCCCCTACTCTTTCGGCAAGCAAAAGTATAGCATCAATCAAATGACGATTTCTATCGCCCAAATTTGAACCAAGACTGAGAAAAGAAAAGAACATTTGAAAAATTAATTTGAAGAGTTTGGAATTTGAAAATTTGAAAATTAAAAAAAAGATTTGAAAATTTGATAACGATTGCTATCATGGATTTTAAGAGTATTCATTAAGTTTCTTGGTTTTAAAATTTCAAACTCTTTCAAATCTTCAAATTCCAAACTCTTAATTTCTTTGCCTCCGCCTAAGCCTTCTCCACCTTTATCTCCTCAAAAATCGCCACTGCTTTTTCTATATTTTTTACCTCTGAGAAAACAACAGACCGTCTACCATTTTGCTCTCTTAGTTGACATTGACGGGGATGTTGGGTCATATATTTGAGTAAGCTGCCAAAAGTGGGCGAATGATAATAATTAGATTGTTGGTTTGAGACCAAATAAGCAATCATTTTATCCGATTTAAGTATTAATTTCTCTATACCATAGCGTATAGCAACCCATCGGAGCCTCACAACTTGAAGTAAACGCAATCCTTTTTCAGGAATTTTTCCAAATCTATCTACCAAACGTTGTTCAAAAGCTTTCAAATCCTCTTCATTATCAATATTATCTAGCTCGCGATACATGGCAATACGCTCTGAAACATTTTCGATATATTCCTGATCGAAAAGTAATTCCATATCAGTATCAATCTGGCAATCATTCACATAAGCCGTCGAACTATTTTCTTTGGCAATTTCATCGGCATATAGTTCCGAAAATTCCTCATCTTTCAATTCGTGCATGGCTTCATTCAGAATTTTCTGATAAGTTTCGTAACCAAGATCGGCTATAAATCCACTCTGCTCTGCACCCAACATATTCCCCGCGCCTCGAATATCCAAATCTTGCATGGCAATATTAAATCCACTTCCCAACTCCGAAAAAGTTTCCAAGGCTTGAAGTCGTCGACGAGCTTCCACGGTAAGCAAACTTAACTCGGGAGCCATCAAATAGCAATATGCTTT
>JBBSCW010000258.1:0-5045 GCA_038249855.1 Bacteroidales bacterium | reverse complement strand
ATTTACCCCGTAATGAAAGTGTAATTGTTTCAAAAATCGACTTTCCTCGCCAGTTGACATTCCATCAGTTCGTGAGTCATAAAGCATGTATATCTTCTTAGCCCTGTGAATCAGTCGATAAAAATTATAGGAAGTTATGGCATCATTGTGTTCATAGGTAGGCAAACCGAAACCTCGTCGCAGATTATAGGGAATAAAACTATTTGAGCTTGTTTTTTTAGGGAAAACGCCTTCGTTGAACGATGGAATAATCAGGTTTTCAAAATCAATTCCCCTCGCTTCGAGCACTCCCATTATTTGAAGTCCTTCGAGTGGCTCGCCCACAAATGGAATACTAATGCCACTGACCAATTGTCGGATTAATCGCATCAAGGTATCCAAAGTCATCTCAAATCCAGTCGGTAACATTTTCATCACTTCACACATCCGATTTAACGTACTGTAATACTGATATAAATAATCGGTTTCGAGGGCGTAATTATCAGGAGCAATTTTTTGCATATTCCGATGTAGCATCCCGACTATTTCAATTAAATAGGGCAGAAACTCGTCTTTATTTGCTTTTTGTTGGAAAATAGAGGACAGCACATCATTTGACTGTAATTCCTTCTCATTGATATAAATCCAATTATAAGCCACTAAATTTGAGCTGATTGTGTCTATTTCATTTTTACAAAGCAAAGCAATATACTGATGATTCAGCACATTGCTAACTGTTTGATGATAGAAATTTACTTTATTCCCCGATTTGCTTACCCTGCGTTGGAGTTCAAAAATATGTTCGATAAGCGATGATACAGGAGTGCCACTCAAGGGGAAACCCATTGTAACATTCACTTTACCGATTTGCTCAGGGATAGAATGGAGTAGGGGAGTCAATAAGTTTTCGTCGGGAAGTACGATGGCCGTGTCTATCCAACTGTCGATATTTTCGGTGGGTGGATAAATTTTATTGAGCAATGAATGGATTTGCTTGGTTTGAAAAATAGCCGAAGGAACTGAAATTAGCTCAATGTCTTTATTTGAAATAGATTCAACAAAAGGTTCTATTTCAAATTTGGATGGAAAAACTGTTGTATTCTGCTTGTAAAATAGCGATGCTGGATTATCGGAAGCTCTAAGTTCTTCAGCTTCGTAATCCCAATAGAAATCGGCAATTCCGAGTTTTTGCAATCCGACCATTAGTCTTTTTTCGCAGACATTGAGGGCATTGAAGCCAATAAATACGAATTGCTTGTCGGTCAAATGTTCTATCTCTTCTTTTTTCTCTAATCTCTCCACCACATCACGACAAATCATTCCTTCAGTTGACAAGCCTTCGGCTTTCAATTCTCGTTGAAAAATATCGTAAACTTGATAGAGAATTTTCCAGGTAGAAATAAATTGTGCTGAGGTATTTCCTTCTTTCACAGGAAGAAAAGATTTCCAAAACTCTTGAATGGCTTCAATCTGTTTGGTAGTTAACGTATTGAATACCTGATCTATCTCCTTCAATTCAGTGATATTGGTAAATATCTGTCGGGCATCGACCATGTATTTATCAATTTCATCAAAATCGGAAAGTAACATTTCTCCCCAGAAAATAAAGTTGTCAAAAGTTTCATCGTTGGTACTTTGCTCCTTATAAATTCGGAATAATCTGAAAAGATTACTTAACCGGTCGGCTGTTTGCCAGTTGGAGGCTGCATTGAAACAATCATTGATACTCAGAATTTCTGGTGAGAAAATATTCTTGTCGATAATTGTCGTTAAATATCGCCTAAAAAATAGCCCCGCTCTACGATTTGGGAATACGAAGCTAAATCGGCTGATTTCCGACCCATAATGTTTATAATAGATTTCCGCTACTCTGAATAGGTATGAGTTCATTGTTCGTTTGAATTATATAGGTCGCTAAACTATAATTTCCGAATGATAGCTTGGGTTGGTATACTTTCGTGTTTGTAGCGGTTTACAGCTGTTACGGTAAACGTATAATATCCTTTGAATTTCTTTTCTAATTCGCGTAAATCCAAACAATTTTCAGTTGTTCGGGCAATAATGTTGGTTGCATCATTCAGATTTCCAGCTTTTTTACCTTTAAAACCATACACTACATAATAAGCTACTTGGCATCCACCTTCTTCATTCACTTCATCCCAAATCAAAAATGCCAGATCATCGTCCTTCAAAATCCTGATATTTTGTGGTTGTGCCGAAGGTTCACCTACAATGTTGCGGTTAATGGGACACAAAGCTGGATATTTATAAAAATTAGCTTGAAGACTGTCTTTCAACCCTTGTTTGTTTTTCATAAGACCCACCGCACTAAAATAGACTGCACCATCCACCTGAGGATAATCCTTGTTCATTCTAAGTTGTCGGGTCAGCTCATTGCCTTTTCGCCAAGCTTCGGGTGCAGAGTTTGACCCTAATTGAGAAGCGAATAAACCAACGTATAGGTTTTTACCGTAGGAGTTTTCGCTCCACCATTTTACAAGCACTTTATAGTCAGCTACTTTTTTTCCTATTTCCCAATAAAGTTGTGGCACTACATAATCAATCGAACCTTCTTTCAACCATTTCAAAATATCGGCATACAAGTCATCATAATTTTGAACTCCCGCACGTGTAGCGGAGCCTCGTGGGTCAACATTATCGTTTCGCCACACTCCAAATGGTGAGATGCCAAACTCAACCCAAGGTTTTATACTTTTAATTGTTTGCTGCAATTCTGCGATTACTAAATTTACATTATTGCGCCGCCAATCATCTCGCTGATTTGGTGCAAATCCACGAGGATTATTCATAAATGAAATTTCATCCGGAAAGTCTTGATTTTTTTCCTTGTATGGATAAAAATAGTCGTCGAAATGTATAGCATCAACATCATATCGTTCCACTACATCTTGCACTACCCGATTCAGGAATTCACGTGTTTCGTCCAATCCTGGATCGAAATAATATTTATCGCCATATTTAACAAATAAATTCCTGTTTTTGAAGAATAAATGGTTTTTGGAAAGTATGTTGGTATTGCTGCTATTAGTTACCCTATAAGGATTTAGCCAAGCATGCACTTCGATACAACGTTTGTGAGCTTCATGAATTATAAACTCCAAAGGGTCGTAATAATCAGCTGGACGAACGCCTTGCTTACCCGTAAGCCAATGCGACCAAGGCTCTAAGTTAGATGGATAGAAAGCATCGGCTGTGGGGCGAATTTGAATAACAATGGCATTGATATTGGTTTTAGCAAGGTCATCCAACATTTTTCTCATTTCATCCCGTTGAGCCTTCGAGGTCAAGTTTCTTTGACTTGGCCAGTCAATATTGGCAACAGTAGCAATCCATGCAGCCCTCATTTCTCTTTTTAGAGGCTGAGAATGGAGGCTGAAAGCCACAAATATAATCGCAAAAAAAGATGAAATCAATCTTTTATTCATAATTTTCAATGTTGTATTAAAATCGCAATTATAAAAAGTGATACAATTGCAAAATGTTAATTTTATTGTTTATTTGAGCAGTCCAAAAGTATAAACAAATCTCGACATATACAATTCAAAAAAATAAAATTTTGAATAATAAAGTTATTTGTTATTTTTGTAAAAATTTACAACTCTATATGCAAAAGTTTATATGTATCATGAATCAGTTTAGGACATTAAAAACTTATGTGAAGTTTGTAGCTTCCCTCCTGATAATTTTGATTTTATCAAGCTGCGATAGCAATAATCACAAGAACTATCCTCCGAATTTAATAAAAGCCATTGATTTATTTTTTCTTGAAAATAATAACGATGAAGTGATTTCAGTCATTGATGAATTAAATACTGATGAATTAAATCGTGACACTAAATTACTTTCAGAAATATTTAAGATTGCAGCTATTTGCGAAAATGGTAAGACAGATAGTGCTTTAGTGTTACTTCAAAGATTAAATCTAAACTTCATACGTAATAATTCAGAATTAAACCACTATTATAACAGCGTTCATGGATTGATACTTTTCAGAACTAATAAATTTACCGAGGCTTATTCCATTATGGTTCAGACTATTGATTATAAAGATATAGATATTAGAGCAAAAGCACTGAGCGAAAGAATTTTAGCTCGAATATGTATGACATTAGGTGATTACACTAAAGGTATAGATTGGTTACTATTATCTAATCAAGACTTTTCTATTGCAGGTTTGACGAAGAGTATTGCCATTAACCATAAAATTATGGGTAGATACTATATGAATATGGATAACTTAACCCAGGCAATGTTGAGTTTCCAAAAAGCAGAAAAAGGGCTTTTAGACAGTAAGGACAGTCTTGAGTTGTTTTATGTTTATATTAATTATGTCGATTATTACATTATTAGCAATGATCTTAATAAAGCCCGACATTATGCCAAGCTTTGTATGCAACTATCTGAAAATAATCATGATAATAGAATTAAAACCTTGGTTTACAATAATATGGGTGAGATTGAATTCAAATTGAAAAATTACATAGCGGCCATAAATTATTTTAAAAAGACTTTAAATACTCCCACCGATTATGCGCTTGCCAATGTTCGACATACAAATTCACATATTCATTTATCTCAAATTTACAAAGAAACTCATCAAAACGATTTAAGTTTATATCATGCTAAAATGGCTGTTTTTTATTTTGAAAAGAAAAATGTTTCTAAACTTCGATATACAGTGTATAAGAATTTGGCAGAGTGCTATTACAACAATCAATCTATAGCCGATGCTTACAAATACTTAGATACAGCTTATCAAAATATGGTCAGTGTATCTGTTTCAATTTCAGCGACTTCAAAGGCATATTATGATTCAAAAGTTAAATTAGTCAAGGTTTCTTACCAAATGCAACAGTTTGCTGAAAATGATCGAAAGCAACGAATAATAATGATTGGGCTTTCTGTTTTTTTAGTTTTAATGCTAATATTTGCACATTTTTATTTCCGACTTATAAATTCAAGAAATAATGTATTGAAAGTGCTGGTAGAAAAGAATATACAAATAATCGAAGATGAACGGAAACTTTATAGAACTAAATTGGAAT
>JBBSCW010000257.1:0-5106 GCA_038249855.1 Bacteroidales bacterium | reverse complement strand
GTAAACATTTGCTTTTACACGCCTGCTACCGCACGATTGGACGAAAAGGAGAAGTCAGCACAAGTTGCCACTGCTACCGCACGATTGTATCGTTTGGTATGTAGGAATAGAAATATTGGATATTTAATTCTTAGCCACACGATGCAATTCGTGCGGCAGCAAGGGTTTACAACTTAAAAGTAGTGCTACCGACTTTTTCAGTTCACTTCACTGGTGGTTAACTTAATTATGCGATTAAAAATCGCATGACCCTTGTTTTGCATGATTCTTGCTTTGCTCTAAACTTATGCAGAATAAGGGTCTGGCGATTTGTAATCGCCAATTGAAAAATGATTTGAAAGTCTTATTAAACATTTGCTTTTACACGCCTGCTACCGCACGATTGTATCGTGTGGTATGTAAGTAAAAGAGATATTGGATATTATGTTGATTTAATTCTTAGCCACACGATGCAATTCGTGCGGCATCAAGGGTTTACAACTAGAATGTAATGCTACCGATTTTTTCAGTTTTCCTCACTGGTAGTTAGCTTATTTATGCGATTAAAAATCGCATGACCCTCGTTTTGCATGACTCTTGCTTTGCTATAAGCTTTTGCAGAATAAGGGTCTGGCGATTTGTAATCGCCAATTGAAAAATGATTTGAAAGTCTTAGTAAACATTTGCTTTTACACGCTACGAGCTAAAGTGCTAAGACTTTACCCATCAAGAATAAATATACAGTTTAAAAAATGGCATAAAAAAACAAGGATAAAACCATAGAGATTATATCCATGTTCTAAAAAATCAGAGAACTCGTTTCCTGTTTTTTTGCCTTAGCCTCTGCCTTAGCCTATTCTGTGGGCCTACGTTTTTTTCGCCTTCGCCTTTGCCTTCGCCTATTTTGTCAACTAACTATTATACTGTTTTTCGTAATATTTTTGATAATCGCCAGAAGTAACATTATCCATCCACTGCTGGTTGGCCAAATACCAATCTACGGTTTTTTCGAGTCCTTCTTCAAATTGGAGCGAAGGTTTCCAACCCAATTCACGTTGAAGTTTTGAAGAATCGATGGCATATCGTAAATCATGGCCAGCTCTATCGGTAACAAAAGTGATTAATTTGGCTGATGTTCCAGCTTCACGATTCAACTTTTGATCCATTATTTCGCATAACTTATGAATTAAATCTATGTTAGTCCATTCGTTATTTCCTCCAATATTGTAGGTCTCGCCATTTTTACCGAAATGGAATATTGTATCAATAGCCCTTGCATGATCATTTACAAACAACCAATCGCGGATATTTTCTCCCTTTCCGTAAATTGGAATAGGTTTGTTATGTTTGATATTATTGATAGAAAGTGGAATCAGTTTTTCAGGAAAATGATTCGCTCCATAATTATTCGAACAGTTAGAAATTACTACTGGCAGCCCATAAGTATCGTGATAAGCACGGACAAAATGATCGGAAGAGGCTTTACTGGCTGAATATGGTGAATGTGGATCGTATTTAGTGTCCTCAGTGAAAAATGTTCCGTCGAATTCCAGCGCTCCATAAACTTCATCAGTTGAAATATGATAGAACTTTTTGCCTTCCATATTACCTTTCCAGGCATTTTTGGCTGCATTCAACAAATTGCATGTACCGAAAACATTGGTTTTTATAAACGAAAATGGATCGGTTATCGATCTATCAACATGCGATTCGGCCGCCAAATGTATAACTCCGTCAATTTTGTATTTCTCAAAAAGATCGCAAACGAATTCACTGTCGGTTATGTCTCCTTTAATAAATGTATAGTTGGGGGCATTGGATATATCTGTTAGATTCTCGAGATTACCTGCGTAAGTAAGGCTGTCGAGGTTCAAAATTTGATACTCAGGGTACTTGTTTACTAATAAACGTACTACGTGTGAACCAATAAATCCGGCTCCACCTGTTAATAAGATTGTTTTTTCCATTTCAGATTATAGCTTTGTTCAACATTAAAAGTTTAATTATGAGCTTAATAAATTCTGTAATTTACTCGCTGCGAATACAAAGATAATATCATTTTTATGTTTGACAACTTGTTGATAACATTTCATTCAAAAATTTAGTAGTTCAAATTATAAAGACTATTTTTGCATTGTGGAAAAAATAAATCAACATATCGAAAAATTACTGGCTTATCACGATTATGTGGTTGTGCCTGGCTTGGGTGGTTTCGTTGTTCAGTATCAAACGGCGGAAATAAAGGATGATAGAGTCGTGGCGCCTCGTGCTGCTGTCGGTTTTAACCCCTTAATGTTACATTCTGATGGACTGTTGGCCATAGAGGTGGCACGTGCGGAGGAAGTGTCATACCGCAAAGCAATGGATATCATCGCTGAGGAGGTTGAATCTTTTAAAACAAAAATCTCGGTTGAAGAGTATTTTAAATTTGGAAACTTAGGATATTTTGCATTTGACACAGACAAAAGTTTAACTTTTGAACCTTCGGAACAACTCAGTTTTCTACCTCTAAATTTAGGTATTCATAATTTGAAAATTGGTCAACTAAAAAAAGATTACAAAGGTCAAAATAAATACATTAAATTAATACCAAAGGTTAGGAGTTTCAAATATGCTGCTGCAGCTGCGATTTTATTTGGTATGTTGACAATTTCAAATAGAGTTAGCGATACCAGAAAATATAATTCTGCTGAAATGCTTTCGATTCCTGAAATGACACTTAAAAGCATAGAGGCAGACATAAAACAAAACGAAAGTTTAGAGCTTGTTGCTAATTTGACAGAAAATGATAAAACTATTGTTGAAACACAATCACCATACCAGTTTCATGTTGTTGTTGCAAGTTTACGTACTCAGAAATCAGCTGATTCTTATTGCAAAATACTTTTAGATGACAATTTTTCAGAGGCTCATATTATTAATTCTGCTAAACTTTATAAAGTTATTCTTCAGTCCTTTGAAGTTAAGGAAGAAGCCATTAATTTTATGGAAAATTTAAGAAAAACAGACGCTCGATTTGAGACAGCCTGGGTAATGTGTGATTAAAACAAAAAAGAGACAGCGTTCAATACAATTTTGATAGTTGGATAAACAAATACAAATCAAAGGCTTCCGATTGTCCGAAAGAGATAATTGGAAGTTTTTATTAAATAAAACAACCCCCAACCCCGTTCGACTGAGCTCAGTCGAACGGGGTTAGGGTGGAGGGGCAAGTATATCTATGAAAAAGAATCTTGTTGTATTATCGGGCGCTGGAATTAGTGCCGAAAGTGGATTGAAAACATTCAGAGGTGGTGATGGGTTGTGGGAAAGTCACAGGATAGAAGATGTAGCTACACCCGAAGCATGGCGAAGAGATCCTGAATTGGTTACCCGCTTTTATAATGAGAGGCGGAAGCAACTTCTCGAGGTGGAACCAAACGATGCACATCGTATTTTAGCAGATCTTGAGTCGCAATTCAACGTACAAATTATCACGCAAAATGTTGATAATCTGCATGAGCGAGCAGGTAGTACACAGGTTATACACTTGCACGGTGAACTTACAAAAGTTCGCTCGACAGGCTGGGGTCAGGAAGTTTTTGAGCTTTCAACTGAAAAATACGAAGAGAAAATTGGAGATTTATGCCCGCTTGGCTTTCAACTTCGTCCGCATATAGTTTGGTTTGGTGAAGCGGTTCCCGAAATTGAAAATGCAACAGTTTTAGCTGTAAAAGCAGACATTTTCTTGGTTATTGGCACCTCGCTGAACGTATATCCTGCTGCTGGTTTATTGCAATATGTTCCTTCCAATGTCCCCATCTATCTTATCGACCCGAATGAGGTGCAATCTGCGTACCAGCGTATTCAGCATATTCAGAAAGGTGCAAGTGAAGGAATGAAGGAATTTGCCAACAAGCTTAAATTGCAGTAAAAACACAGTATCTTTTCTCAAAAATCCGTTTTGGAATTTAGATCAGAATTTTCAATAAATAGTTCTTTTTTTTGCTACTAAACTTGTTGATTTTCAATATCATTTATCACTTTTTATTCTTAATCCTACAAATACTTTTATCTAAAAACAATTTTTTATTCTTCATTTATCATAAAAGTTATATCTTTGCAGTTTGAAATTTTATACGTTTTTACAATTATCCTTTTGTTATTTAAGTATTTGTACATTATAATTAAACTTAAATACACTATCATTAATTTTTTTTATTCCTTTCTGAAATAGGATACTACATCCTTTCCTTTATATTTTTGGGTTCAATTGAATCCCCATTTTACTGATAACCGAAGACTCAATGGTCCGAAACAGAATAAATAATATATCTATACATTCAATTAATCAAAAAAAACAGTTTATGAGAAAATTAATTTTCGCATTATTCTTGTTTGTGGGTATCACATCACAAGCACAGAATCTTCAAGTTATGTACGATTTTGGCAATAGTCGTAAAAATGTAACTTCAACTTTAGAAATGTTTAAGCCCGACAAATGGGGTAATACTTTCTTTTTTGTCGACATGGAATTCAATGGCGGGTCTAACAAACAACCCTCTTTGGCTTATATGGAAATTGCTCGATGCCTTAAGTTTTGGGATGCTCCATTGAGTGTACATGTTGAGTACAATGGTGGACTATTATTGGCTGGAACTGCTGGTTTCCCTATCAACAGTGCCTATTTGGCAGGGGTTGACTACGGATGGCATGATAAAAGTTTCTCCAAATTTTTGAACCTGAAAGTTCTTTACAAAAATATTGTGGGAAAAAATTCAAACTCATTTCAATTGACTGGAGTTTGGAATTTGAATTATTTGAATAATAAACTCACCATTTCAGGTTTTGCAGATTTTTGGAGAGAAGACAACATGAATTTCACTGATGCCAAAGGTAACGCATTACTCATTCCTACCAATACAAAATATGTGTTTATAGCTGAGCCTCAGTTTTGGTATAATGCTACTAAAAACTTATCGTTGGGTGGCGAAATTGAAATAGCTAATAATTTTGGCTCAGTGGATGGATTTAAGGTTTGTCCAGCTTTGGGTGCCAAATGGAATTTTTAATCAAGTAAATACTATACATTATGTTCGAGAAATATTTTAAACTCAAAGAAAACGGAACGAATATTCGTACCGAAGT
>JBBSCW010000256.1:0-5132 GCA_038249855.1 Bacteroidales bacterium | reverse complement strand
GATAAATCAATTGTTGCTCTTATCGAAAAGGAGTTATAATCTTGTGTTATTACCGCAACTCGGTAAATGAATACCCTTATTCACTGAAAGCATATTATTCATTTATGAGTGAATAGAAAATAGATTTAAGCCTTAGTACCTTACTTCTGTTTACACGAGCAACAAGCCACGCGTAGAAATAGTATTTGACCAACAGGGTTTTAAAGGGCTTGTACCCCACAATGATAACTATCAGAGTGAAACAGGTTGAAACTTTTAACAAAACAATTTAACTTCAACAAAATGAAAACAGAAAAAATGAGCTTTAAGAACATCAAAGATGTGCTTAGCCGCGATGAGATGAGGGTGATTATGGCAGGGAGTGGGGGCGGGGGGACCACCTGCTCGGTAACATGTTCTTCTACTAGCGAATCTAAATCGATTACAAATTGTGATAGGGCTACTGTTGAGCTAGAATGCGGCAATGTTACCAATGCCACTTGTTCCTGTTGGTAATTTTCTAATAAGTCAGATAGCCTCCTTCTTAGGGGGCTATCATTATAATTTAAAGTAGTATGATTAAAGTTTATTTTCTTTTTACTATTTGGCTCACTGTCCATTTCGGCTTTATTCAGCCTGCCTATTCCAAGCCAGCCATGCTTTATGGCACTTGTTCTGACAATGCGATAGATGAAATTAACATTATTTCATTTTCTCAATTTTGGTGGAACAATGAGCCGCCCATTAATCTTGGGAAAGGAGATAAGTTATTAGGCAATAGTTTTTTGGTACATGTAAAAATTGATAAACAACAAAAAGTACAATTCCAAATTCATGGCAAATCATGGAATATATTCGTCTCACCAGGTGATTCAATTCATTTTATTATATCTCAAAGCGAGGGCGGATATGACATCATTTTTAGTGGTAAGAATTCGGCTAATTACAATTATTACAATCAGCTTTCAAAAGTAATTCGTCCTGATGCAGATGACCCTCGCTTTGAAGGTGATAGTAAAGCTTACCAAGAGAAAGTAAACATATGGCACAATAAGAAATTGCAATTTTTAAGTCACTTTAAGGCCACCAATCAATTAACAAAATATTTTAATTGGTTTGCCACTACAGAAATTAATTATGAAAGAGGTGTTTTATTATATAGGCCTTTACAAACCAGTCAGCTCAAAATTCAAAATGTGTCAGAAAACTATTTTAATGATATAAATGCTTTGGAATGGAATGATGAACGCTTGCTAGAGGTAGGTAGGTTTAATGTAGCATTGGTTTTAAGATATATTTACTGTTTTACAGAAGACCCCTGGCATAATTTAGACAAAATTAGAGACAACATTAATCAATCCTTCACTGGGAAAATCAGAGAGTATTTGATTTGCAGTATGATTAACATTTATGCTAAAAAACAATCAGAAGAGTACCATGATAAACTTATTGAACTGATCAAGATGACTGAGGAACAACTAACTGATAGCACATACATTAAAGATGTAGCCAAAAGTAAAGTAATCTATTTGATGTTAAACAAGGCGTTTCCTGAACACATTTTAGCATCTACCTATTTAATGGACTTTAACACAAACAAGAGACTGACACTGGCAGAATTACTGAAACAATATGAAGGAAATGCGGTGTATATTGATTTCTGGGCAAGTTGGTGTGGGGCTTGCAGAGTGGATATTTCTGAATCGGAGCAAGCAAAGGAATTTTTGAAAAGTAAGAACGTCTCTGTGATCTATATTTCCATCGACAAAGATAAGGATGCAGAAAAATGGAGAAGAGCGTCTGTAAGCGACAAAGTTACAGTAAATCAATATTTACTCGAAAATAATTTATCGGCTCCCTTATCGAAATATTTGAGCTTAAACTTTATTCCAAGATACGTCCTTTTGAACAGAAAGCATTTAGCCTATAACATCGATGCTCCACGAATAAATCAGAACAATTTTACACAATTGAAAGAAACTGTTTCAAAAATGCAGATCGAAATAGTCACGTTTAAATAAATGGGAAAAACTTCTTTATGAATTTTACCAACTCATTTGGCAGTTAAAAGTTACTGCAATATGATTCAATTTTAACTTTCTCATTTGTTTATTGCACGTCAAAAAATAAAATAGTCAATAATTCCTCAAATATATTTTGGGGATCAAAACTTAAAATTTCTTAATCCTCCTGATTACCTATGGGTTGTACTTTGCAATGATCCATCAACATGGAAGGTTGCGAGCGTAACTGCTCCTCGTCCCTCGTCCAACAAAATCATTGTTATAGAGAAAATAATTATCTGGCGAAATGGCGAAAGGTTTTTTAATTGAAGTATAACCCTATTCACTGAAAGCATATTATTCATTTATGAGTGAATAGAAAATAGATTTAAGCCTTAGTACCTTACTTCTGTTTACACGAGCAACAAGCCACGCGTAGAAATAGTATTTGACCAACAGGGTTTTAAAGGGCTTGTACCTCATCCGCCCATGGGTGGATTAAAACAGGTTGGTATATTTATTTTAAAAATTTTAACTTCAAAAAAAAATGAAAACAGAAAAAATGAGCTTTAAGAACATCAAGGATGTGCTTAGCAGAGATGAAATGAAAAGTATTATGGCGGGGAGTGGTGGTATAAACTGCTTGATAAGGGTTCAGTATCAAACTGGCGAATTCTTAGCAACTAATGGCTCTTGTACAGGATCTTCTATTGGAGACTGTAACATATACGGAATGCAAAATTGTGATACCTTGCTTTATGGTAGCAATGGAGGTTGTACGGTAAATTGTTATTATGCGTAGTTGGATGGCTAAATGATAATCAATATTTCCAAATGTCTTTTGAACCAATTTAACAATTGGTTTTATTGTGGAATTGGTTTGAAGGGCATTTGCCATAGTAATTAGATTGTATTCGATTTAAATGTACTATTAAATGAAGGCCTTATTTATTAAGACATTCTTGTATTTAATGTTTGGATTTTTACTTGTCCAGACGGGTTTAGCCCAATCGGATAAGATAGTAATCATAAATAAGAATAGTGATTGGGGAGAGGTGTTTTTTGATTACATAAACGATTTGGATATTCATACTAATAAATTTGATTTGGTAGAACAGAAATCAATTACCAATGACAGTTATGTCATAACACTTGAGTCTGCGACTCCCTTATTTGTGTACTTCTCTCATAATTTCAAATTACAAGGTGTGTACTTGTATACGGGTGACACATTAGAATTCCGCTTAACAGACAGCAACGTTCATCCTTACAGACTAAGTGGAAACAGGCATTCTGCTGAATTGATGTTTTTGTCCGCTCTGGAATCCAAGTATGGCCATATGATTCCGTATAATGAAGGCTTGAGCGTGACCAAAAGGCTAGATTTTAATTATGTTTTGTCGCGTTCAGTAGATGCCTATTCCAATGCTGTGAAGTTTCTTAATGTTTACAAAGATTCGGTTGGATTTTCTGAACGTTACTACCAAACAATTTCATCTGCGCTCTACTATCGGTATTTAACTGAGTTGTTATTTCCTTACTATACTGCTGATCAAGCTGGTTTTGACAATAGTATCATCCCTTCTTTTTACAAAATTAAACTTCAAGAATTGACAAAGGAAACTATGCATGATTCTCTGCTTTACTTGAATGAGTATAGAACCTTCCTGAAAAATTATGCTAAGTTTATGACTGTTGAGGCAGGGATAAAAAGAGTTACTTTCAATTCTATAATCGATGTTTACATGACAGCCTTTAGAGGGAGGGTAAAGGATTATTTATTGTTTGATGGTATCACCAAAAATTTTCGAAAAGGAACCCTTGATTCAATCCAGCAGCGAAATTTGCTTAGTTACATTAAAGATATTCGTTTCCATGATAGTCTTCTAGCTTTATTATCCAAGTCTTCTACTATTATTACGGAGAAATCACTATTAACAGAATTAGAAACTCCAAAAGGAGAAAGACTGACTTGGAAAGACCTCTTAAAAAAATATTCAGGAAAAATCATTTATGTGGATTTTTGGGCAAGTTGGTGCGGGCCATGTATAAGCGAAATGCCTGCTTCAGCAAAGCTTCAACATAAATTTCAAAAAGATAGTGTTGAGTTTATTTACATTTCTATTGATCACGATAAGCAGAAATGGCAAAGCAAGATGGCCTCTCTCTCTTTACAAAGCCAGAATCACTTCTGCATGGAGTATGAAACCAGTTTCGCAAAAGAGTTAGGAATACCACCAATCCCCAGATATATGCTGATAGGAAAGAATGGTCGTGTGATTGCAATCGATGCGCCAAGGCCTGGGAGTAGTGAAATAAATGGACTTATTGCAACTCATATAAAATCGCCTTGATGCTGACTATTTTTGAAATAGATACTTCAATTAACAGAATATTATTCTTTGGATTGAGAAGGATAAAAATGTTTACGGTTCGGTAGATTGTAGATTACAATGATTAAATTCTCAAGTGTGAAAAGAAAGTCCATCGCTATTCTCATTCCCTATTTCGGTAAGCTTCCCTGGTACTTCGATTATTTTGTTCATTCATGTAAATACAACCCATCGATTGATTTTTTTATCATAACAGATAATGTTGGATATGAAATGGAGCTTCCTTCAAACGTGAAACGGGTTCACACAACATTGGACGAGCTAAGCAATTTGGCTACCCGAAAGTTGGGGTTTCAAGTTAACTTATTCCGGAGATATTGTATATGTAGATTTTTGGGCAAGTTGGTGCGCACCCTGTATTGCTCAGTTTCCTAGTTCGAAGTTGCTTAAAGAGAAATTTAAGAATAGGAAGGTTACATTTATTTATCTTTCAATTGATTCCGATTCTGTTAAGTGGAAGAAGGCATCAACCAAGTTTAATTTAGAAAATAGTTTTTTGATTAAAAATCGGTTTTCCTCCTTTTTACAAAAGGATTTAAAAGTAACCTCTATTCCTCGCTATTTGCTATATGGCAAGACTGGAATAATTCTCCATTCAAACGCCCCACGGCCTGGCGATAAATCAATTGTTGCTCTTATCGAAAAGGAGTTATAATCTTGTGTTATTACCGCAACTCGGTAAATGAATACCCTTATTCACTGAAAGCATATTATTCATTTATGAGTGAATAGAAAATAGATTTAAGCCTTAGTACCT
>JBBSCW010000255.1:0-5152 GCA_038249855.1 Bacteroidales bacterium | reverse complement strand
TCTTATGTACTTTGGCAAAATTTGATAAATTCCTATCAGGTTTGGCGAAAAAGAAAGAGCCTTTAAGAATTTACGATTTAAATATTTACGATTTACTATTTAAGAGCTAATAACTCTTCAAATCTCAAATCTTTCAAATTTCAAATGGAGTACTCTACATCCCGTCTTTGCAGGGCTTTTAAAACACCAAACGCTAAACACCAAACACCAAACGCTAAACGCTAAACACCAAACGCTAAACGCCTAACAACAAACGAATTACGCACTTAACAAATTAATAATAATTAGCGTTATACCAACTGGGGCGACATACCTTATCAAGAAAAGATATAGTTTGAAATAGCTGGTTTTAAAGCGTCCATTCCCACTTAATTCGTTCAGTATTTTTTGCTTATCGAGTTTCCAGCCTACAAAAATCGCAATAAAAAGCCCACCTACTGGCATCAGAATTTTAGAAGTGAGATTATCCAACAATCCAAAAAATCCCATACCGAATATTTGAAAATCTTTCCAAGGTCCCAAGGAAAGAGAAGATATTACGCCCAAAATAATAATACCAATCGAAGCTAAGACAACTGTTTTAACACGTCCAATTTTAAACTCTTCAACAAAATAAGCCACTATTACCTCGAGCAATGAAATGGTCGAGGTAAGTGCAGCTAAACTTAGCAGAACAAAGAAAAGATTAGCCCAAATAAAACCTCCGGGCATATGAGCGAACACATTTGGCAAAGTAATGAAAACTAACTCGGGTCCTTGAGCAGGATTGATCCCCAAGGAGAAAACCGCCGGAAAAATAGCAATAGAAGCTAAAATAGCAATTAAAGTATCAATAATGGTAACCTCCAGAACAGTATGTGAAAGATGATTTTTTTTACTGATATAGGATCCATAGGTAATCATACAACCCATTCCCAGACTTAATGAAAAGAAGGCTTGCCCCATGGCACTTAGTATAACAGCCGAATTTATTTTACTGAAATCTGGCTGGAAAAGGAATTTTAAACCCTCCACACCTCCAGGTAAAGTTACCGAACGAACTCCCAAAGCAATAATTATGACCAAAAGCAAAGGCATCATAAATTTAGTACTACTTTCTATGCCCTTCTGAACTCCTGCCAACACGATGGATGCAGTAAAAATCATAAACAATACCATCCAAATTATTGGGCGAAATGTACTTGTACTGAAATCAGTAAATACTTGCGAGAGTGTAGCCGTATCTCGATGTGAAAATTGATTGCCAAGTGCTTGGAAAACATATTCTAAGGTCCAACCTGAAACCACTACATAAAAACCCATAATCATAAACGAAGCAACAACTCCCATCACACCCACATATCGCCAACGAGGATTTTTCGCTAATTTCTTAAACGATCCAGCAGCATTGGCTTGTCCCATTCTGCCTATAACAAACTCAGAGAGCATGATAGGCATCCCCAATACGACCACACAAATCAGATAAATGCTCAGGAAAGCTCCACCACCATACTGTCCTAACTCATAAGGAAATCGCCAAATATTACCTAGCCCGACAGCAGAACCCGCTGCGGCTGCCACAACACCTAATTTACTTCCGAAATTTATTCTTTCTTTTACTGACATATCTTAAAATTAATTTGAAGAGTTTGAGATTTGAAACAGTTTGACTGCCTGACCTCCCAATGTGTTGCATAAAAGGCAGGAGAGCAAGACGCAAATTGACTTCTTTAATTGTTTACAGTTTACCTTACCGCTTACCGTCTATTCGTTTGCTGTTTACTATTTATGTTTATTAATCGCACAAAAATAGTAAAATATTTGAAAGGATGTTTTAATAATGCAGACTTTAGTTTCATTCTGAAAGTGCTGTATGCAAAATCAACTATTGTGAATCATTTTGTTTTATAAATAATGGAAACAAGAATCTAATGTTCAAGAAATGATGAGATTGTATTAGCGACTTGAATTTCATGTTATTAAACATAAATAATATTTGGTGCAAACGTTTGCATTGATAGAAATTGCATATATCTTTGCTAAACAAAATAATGTGTAGAAATACAACTTATTTTTATGTTTAAACAATTTTTTAATTATTCATTTTAATATTTTATGTTATGAGAAAAATTACTCTATTTTTGGCTGCTTTGGCAGTTAGTTTCGTATCAATGGCAGCGGATATGTCCGGAATCTACAAGGTGGGAACAGCCGAAGTAGCACCTAACTTTGTTTCTTTAAGCACAGCAGTTACTGCTCTTAATGCAGCAACTATTACAGGTGATGTAGTTTTTGAAATCACTTCTGACTTGTTGGAAACTGCTAGTTCACGAATTGGTGCAAATACCGCTACTTACTCGGTAACAATTCGTCCTGATGCAGATGTTGATCGTAAAATTGAGCTTAATATGGCAGCAGATAATGCCAGAGCTTCTGGTGTAATTATTATCGGAATGACAGCTGATAGTTGGGACAATATGACCTCTCCACAAAATATTATTATTGATGGATATGCAGTTGGAGGTACTACTCGAAGGTTGACATTAGCAACTACCGATGCAGCCAATATTTATCATGGACCAATTCAAATTGTAGGGAATTCGAAATATATTACTATAAAAAACTGTATTCTCACTCAACGAAATTTAGTCTCAGGAAATACCACCTATGCTCTTCGTATTCGTATCGAGAAAAATACTGCGGGAACAGCTTTTATCCCAAGTGATATAACAATAGAAAACAATTTAATAACAGCAGTAAAAAATGGTGCTCAGATGGGAATTGGATTGACATTCGCAACGGGATTAACTACTCAAACACTTAAACAAATTGTCATTAAAAACAATGAAATTTATGCAAGAACAAGAGGCGTTTCAATGTCAAATAATGAAGACATTGTAATTTCTGGGAACACTTTTAGTACTGAACAATCTAACTCAGGAATGCTAAGCACGTGGATTCAAGGCATATCAAATGGTGTTGGAAAAATTACAGTTTCTGGTAATAAATTTATGTCAGGACTTACAGCAAACGTCGCATCTGGCGACTTCGGTTTTAAAGGAATTATTGCAAGTGGTGGTGGAACATGGTATATTGACAATAATATCTTTACCGGTTTTAGAACCACTGGGGCTCCTGCTGCACCTGGAGGTTTAACGCAAATGATTGGAATTAGGTGTGGCAATACATGTTTAATTCGTAATAATACGTTTTTATTGAATGCTTTGAGTGCAAATGCAAATCTTACTCCTACTTATCAAGGAATACTCATTGCAGCTGGAACGCCTGAAATTAAAAACAATATTTTAATTAGTAACGAAGATGCAATTACAAACACTTTAATTGCCGGAACAAATGGAGGAGATTCAAATTACAATTTAATGTATTTAAAGGCAGGAAACTCAAACGCACGAATTAACTCAACTTATGCGACTCTAACAGATTACCAAGCTGCAAATCCAACGAAGGATACCAACTCTAAATCAGTCGATGTTAGTTTCGTTGACGCAGCTGCTGGTGATTTAAGAATTAGTGGACTCTCTGTAAAAGATGGTAATTTATCAGTTCCGCGTTTAGCAGAAGTATTAAAAAATATGGATGGAACAGATCGTTCAGATCCAACTTATGTCGGAGCTATGGAATCAGCATTTCCATTTATATACACTTCTACAGCCAATATTGAAACCACTGCTCGCATAATGCGCACAATTACAGGCGTACAAGTTGAATTAGATGGTGACGCAGCTATAGAATTGTACAATATGAGTGGAATGCTCATACACAAAACAAGAACTAATGGTACTTATTCACACAATTTGGACAATGGTATTTACATTATCCGCATCAACGGAAAAGCTACTAAGTTTATTAAGTAAGAATCCCTAGCCACTAAAGGGGAATTATAAAAGAGTACTCAGCCGTCTTTTTCGTAAGAAAAGGGCGGTTGTTTTTAAATAATACACTTCTCATATAAAATCAATATGACCAAATCATTGCTTCTTATAACATTTTTATGTTCTTGTCTTTCATTACAATCAGTTGAGCCACAGCGTGAATTCAGAGCGAACTGGGTTGCAACCGTAGGGAATATTGATTGGCCCAGAACAAAAATAACCACTACAGGAAATCAGACACAGATAAACGCACAAAAGGCGGAGCTGATTAGTATTTTAGATAAAATGCAAGCTGCCAATATGAATGCCGTGTTTTTGCAAATTCGTCCGATGTCCGATGCGCTATACCAAACACAAATTACCACTTGGTCATCGTATCTGACAGGTACCCGTGGCAAAGATCCCGGATATGATCCTTTGGCATTTGCGATTGAAGAGGCACATAAGCGCGGAATGGAACTTCATGGATGGATGAATCCTTATCGATATACAAACTCTTCTACAAGTCATGCCTCAGGCGATTACATGCAAGTGCAACATCCAGAGTGGTTGTTGAACTTTAGCACCAGCGAAAAAATTTTAAATCCGGGCATTCCAGCCGTGCGTACCCATGTTGCTCAGGTGACGAAAGAGGTGATTGTCAATTATCCTGACATTGACGGTATCGTTTGGGATGATTATTTTTATATTTCAGCCATTACTTCTGGTAATCAGGATGCTACTACTTATCAAAACAATAATCCTCAAAGCTTAGCCCTCAAAGATTGGCGGCGCGATAATGTAAATAAAACCGTGAAAGAGGTCTATGACAGCATTCAGGCGATCAATCAGGGTATCCGTTTTGGTGTTTCGCCGCGAGGCATTTGGAGTATAAGTTCCGCTGCTGCAAATAAATATGGAGTGACATTGCCAACGGGCATTAGTGGGGCAGACAATTATAATGAAATTTATTGTGATGCACTGGCATGGTTGAGTCAGGGCACGATTGACTACATTTCACCTCAACTCTATTGGGCAACTTATCCTACTGGAGCAAAAGCTCAGGACTATAATGTGCTGTCGCCATGGTGGCAAAGTGTTGCCGATAAATACGGTCGGCATTTTTATTCAAGTCAGGCACTTTATAGAGGATTTGCACAGTCAGAAATTGGCCTACAAATTGATAAAAATCGTTCCGTCAGCTCAGACTCTCCTGGATCTGTGTTTTATAATACCTCTTATTTTGTATCTGACAATTTTGCTCCTTTCCTTAAAACTAACTATTTTCAATCTCAAATACT
>JBBSCW010000254.1:0-5177 GCA_038249855.1 Bacteroidales bacterium | reverse complement strand
ATGTCGTTAAATTTTGCAGGCTCATTCGTCTGATTCCAATAAGCATGAGGAATTCCTCTCGGTCTTAAATGCCAATCGCCAGCATTAACTTCAAATACCTCTTCGCCTACAAGAACATGAACTGTGCCTTCTAAAACATGCATTATCTCATCAAGTTCATCGTGTTTATGAACAGGAACGCCTAATGTTTTTGGTGTTAATATTTCTTCGGTACAACTAAACTGTCCGTTTGTCTGATTACTTCTCATTTTAAATCCGAAATCAATTCCGTCAGCGGCTTTTTGTGTTGTTCCTGCTTTTGTAAGAACTGGTTTTAATGGTTTGTTAACGTCATGTTTAATTTCGTTGTCCTTAATCTTACTGTCCGACTGCCAACTAATATTAAGAAATGCAAAACCACTCAATGCACCAAATGATAATTGTCTGATTAATTTTCTCCGATTTAAATTTTCAGATTCCTTTTCCATAATGTTATTTTAAGTTTTTAAGTGTATGCCAGTCTCGCTATGTTATGTATAGACTTTTTATTTTGATGTCACAAAGTTCATTGCTTCTGAAAATGTTGTTACCCTATCCTCTTTGCCGGCAAAATAAATTCTGAATTACGATTCAATTTCCAGCTCACCAAAAGCAGCCAACTTATATCCCATGCTAATAAAATTCGTTGTGTAAGCCCTTTTATTGGACCAGGACTTACAAAGTGAATAATGAATAATAGCAAGCTGATTATTCCATAATAAATAGAAGGTTTTGCAAAGCTTTTCCAGTTTTCATTTTTCTTAAAAACAAAGCCCCAGGCAATCATTGAAATACCGAGGCTTATCAATGCAAATAATGCAGCTAAGGCGTGTATTAAGCCAGTAGGTGATGGTGGCGCTACTGGCACATCAGTTGGGAATATTGCAGCCAACAATATTCCAAAACTAAAGATGCCCAGCGTTATATTGCTGGTTTTAGATGTTTTGATAGTAAGTAACAATCCTGTTAACAAAAGTGCTGCTGCACTTGCAAGTGCAAAAAAGGCGATCGTCATCAACCAACTGTAATTACCAACTGCATATTCACTAACAAAACAAGTAAGCAGGTTTTTATCGGGCCGTAAAAAATGCAGGGTAAATACTATTGCAAAAAATAGCATAAAACCTAAAAAGCTAATGAGTGCTGTGGTTTTAGTATGTTTCATACTTTGTTGGTTTTTATTAATCTTTCTTATTCATTTTTCAACTGCAGAAAAAAAATCAATTGTTTTTGAATAGAAATTCTAGAGGAATATTTAGTCGCTTATTCCACGCTTTTTCGCCGTGTCCTTCTCCTGGAAAATATCCAGTCTTCCAGTTTGTAGCATTAAAGCCTTTTGCCACCATTAAACTGTCAACCCTTTTTTGTATTGGTGGATACATTGCATCTAAATTTTGGTCACCACAATCAAAATATATTTTGTGATTTTTTGGATCAGGTAAATTTCCTTTTAAGTAGGTTATAATAGCATCAGGAATAGGATTGTCTTTCGTTGTAAGAATACCAGGCCAATGTGTGGATAAACAAGCTGCTCCGCCAAAAACATATGGATATTCGCAAATTGCATAGAGCGAAATTAAGCCTCCATAACTTGAGCCAGCAACAAACGTGTTTTCGACATCAGTAAATACACTATAAGTATTGTTAATATAAAGTTTCAGCTCTTGAACTAAAAATTTTAAATAATTATCTGATTGTACTTTGCCAACTAAAAGCGGTTGATCTCCCAGGTATGCGGCATAAAAGTCAGCTTGTTGTTTGGGCGTTAATAGCTCAAATGCCTTTTGAGGAAAATAATCAGTTTGTCGCGTTGCTTCACTGTTCCAGATACCAACCACTATGCATTCTTTAATTTTATTCTCTTTTAGCAGAGCTGCCATGGTTTCATCAACTCCCCATTCCTGATTATTCCACATTATGGTTGAATCAAATAATCCTTTTCCATCTGCCATATATAAAACCGGATACTTTTTGTTCTTATCATAATGAGTGGGAAGCCATACGTCTATATTACGGGCAGCTACAAACTTTGATGGAAAATTTGGGAATTGTTTGATTGTACCGCTTGATACTTTTGGCACCTGGCCAAAACAAGCAGTAGTTATTCTCGCGAATAGAAAGCTGTAAAAATAAATTAGTTTATGCATGTCTTTCAAAGTTAAAGGTTGTCGGTAAGGTTGCCTTTAATGTTTTGGGCTTTGTATTCGGGCGGGAAACCGATGCACAAAAGCCGGATTTATTACCAATGTTTAGTAGACGCAAAATTGTTTCATTAAAGCAGTTCAGCCCGCCTTTTGCCAATACCAGGTTCTGTGTAAGCTTTTCGTTCATCGATAAGAATTTTATTCAACTACAATATTTGTCGCTTGTCGTGCAGTCAATAACCAAATGCCCTTTGTTTTCATCCAAATATTTGTATATCGCCTTGTTACAGTCTTACCTGCATTTTCAGTATTTTTTTCAGTTGTTGTAATTTCTTTTTTCATTACAATTGCTATGTTGCCTGTAAAAGCTATTTCTCAACTGTTTGAAACGCCCGTTACACTAACATGTAACGGGCGCAACTTTGTACCGGCGGGGAAATAGTATTCCGCTAAGCCTTGAACTGAAGCCCAATATTGACTTATCAGGATCTTATTTAAATCCAATAGATTAGTCCATCTATTTGTTGACTGAACAATCAGTTTGATAATTCACAATTGTTGTATTGCCATCTGTATCCCCATACACAATAGATTCAGGAAATCCGCGCGCATTCAAAGTAGTTGATTTTATGGCGACCGTGCCGATTAAAGTTGGGTTATCATTCTCCACACTATATACTTTTTGAACTGAACCTACTCCACCGTCTACACTAGAATAAACCTCATTGAAAACAAGATCAACCGGGAATAATCCATGTTCTAATAAATAAACTTCACTGGTGGGCATAATATCCCCTTTTGGTTCATACACTTTGTATTCATATATCTTTCCAAGATTATCTAATGTGCTGATTTTTGTAAGCAGACCTGCCGCGTTATACTCAAAAAGCCTTTTAGCATTATAAATGGATTCATCCGGAGTAATGTATTCATCAGTGTATTCAGTAACCAGGCCACTCAAATTGTATTTCAGGTTATGTACTAAATAAGGTGCACCATCCGAATTTTCTACCAGTTTTATTATCTTTTCACCTTTGTCGTCATAAATTACAGTGATCGGATCAACAAAACCGTTGCCCTGGTCATCACTATAAACACTTTCTAAACTTATGGTACGCCCATTATTATCCCTTGTATAATTAAACTTATACGTAACTGTAACAGGACCAAAATTGGCAGTTGTGGACGAACTGCTTATGTAGCCTTTTGTATCGTAAGAAAAAGTGCTCGCATAGGTTGTTCCACCGGAAACATTTATACCTGTCACCTTGCAATTTTCCTTATTCAAATCAGAGGAATCACTTTTTTCACAGGCGTTAAATAATGTGATCATTATTACTGCGAGAGCACTGAATAGAATTTTTTTCATGTCTGTTTTTTTTAAAGGTTTATAAAATGTTAATTTGAGATTAATTTTCAAGCTTAATGAAATAGTTTTCTGATAATGGTTATTTCCTTGTTGCGTTATATGGTGTTAATCAATGCTTTTCTCAATCGGTTTCCTTTAATTTTCCTTTTTGTTTAACAGTATTATTGCAATCTCAAAAGTAGTATCCGGGAGAATGGAGAAATAGTAAAAAACCGACAACTTTAATAAATAATTGCGTTTTCAAAATCAAAAAGAGTGGGTGTAATATTTGTAAATTGCTTAAAATCACGCATTAAGTGCATCGGGTCGTAATACCCAACCGAATAACTAATGTTTGCCCAGGTTTGCTTTGGCGAATGGATTTTTAATTTCATTGCCTCGTTGAACTTCAAAATACGTTGATATAATTTTGGGTTTATACCTGTACGCTCTAAAAATTTGCGTTCAAACTGCCTGTTGCTAACACATGCATCGGATGCCAGCCTGTCCAACGAATATTGATACAAGCCTTTTTGATTTATCACAAAATCAATAGGATGTTTAAAAGTCTTAAAAGTTTTTGCCTGACCCATCAGATAGTTATCAGCGAAACTTACCATTTCCTCAAAATTCGCAGCATTGGCTATTTGTTCTTTTAATTCTTTGACAGGGTTGCCTAAAACTGAAATTGTTTCGGTATGTTCGTTTGCAAATGATGACATGGGAATACCAAATAACCGCTGAAAACCACCGGTTTGAAAAATAATTTTAAACAATATATAATCATCAGGAATGAGCATGTCAATCCTTTTAGCAGATTGGCGGATTATAAAAGTGTCAGGTGTTTTGACAAATTCTCCATCAACCATTTTTGATGCTAAATTTCGGGGGAAGAAACAGATAGCCTCTTCGGGCGTAGGTGTGTTCGACAAAGGTACCGGGCTTGCATTTGCCCAATAAATGTACCAATACTCCTTAACAAATTCTCTTAATGAAAGATGCGGTTGTTTTTTATGTAAGGCAGGCATAAGGTCATAAATGAGATTAAATAAAAAGTTAGCATTAAAAGATATCAATTAGCCGTGGAGTGCAGAATTTTTAAAGCCGATAGAGTAAAGCTTAATCATTTGATATTGAGTAGAAACATAGATAGTTTTAAAATGTTCATCATTAACAAAAAAATAACATTTGATTGTGGTAAAGCCTTAGGCCTGGATACTTTGGGTGAAGCACAGCATAATGAAATGAAATAATGCCGGAATCCTATTCATACATTAAGTTTAGCACCAGTTTTTCTTATGGAACACTCTATGAGCAAACAGGAGATTGCGAGAAAATATCAATATTATAACCTATAGCGCTTTTGAGAAGAGTTCCTATAGTAGAGATTAAAATACGGATTGGATTTATGTATTTTGTATTTGGTGGAATTCCAACATTAGCTGGGGAAATAAAACAGAATAAGTTGGATTTGATCGTCACAATTCGAGCGATGCGGGCAAGCCAAGGTTGTGTGAGATTTGCACCCCGTTACTATTTGCTGTCGAGGGTCTTTTAATCGATTGTGCAATGTATTTTTTTAATGGGTTATTTCCCAGGTTTTCACCTCTCCATAGAGACTTGCAACAATAAAACGGCTATCGGAAGAGAATTTAACATACTTTGGT
>JBBSCW010000253.1:0-5201 GCA_038249855.1 Bacteroidales bacterium | reverse complement strand
GGATCCGGTACCACTGTAAAAATGAACTTCGGGAGTGGAAGCGCCAACCCATGTACCTACAACCATATTGGGTGTATAGGCAATAAACCAGGCATTTGTATAGTTTTGGGCAGTACCAGTTTTTCCAGCTAGATCGGCTCGGACTCCAAATTGGTTTCGAATCCGTGTTCCTGTTCCTTGATTGATAGCTCGTTGCAGAATGTCGGTAATTGTTTCAGCGGTCGATTCGTTAAAGACCTTTTCAAATCGGGATGCTTTTCTTTTATACAAGACAGTTCCTTTGGCATCGGTAATTTTATTGATCATCACGGGTTCGGTGATTTGACCTTTATGAGCGAAAGCACCATAAGCGCGTACCATTTCAAAAAGAGATAAATCGAGCGTTCCGATGGCAATGGAAGGAGCATCACTTTTAATGCGTGGAAAATGTAGTCTATCGCAGGTATTGATGAGATTTTCACGTCCAACTTTAAAGTACAAATCGACTGTTGGCAGGTTCATGGAATTTGCCAATGCGTACCACAACGCCACAGTACTGTCTTTGGTGAATTTATGATCAAAATTTTGAGGCTCCCAATTTTCGTATTCGGGATATATTTTTTCAACATTTTCGAGATAAGTGCAGGGTTCAAAACCGTTTTCGAGTGCCGTAGCATATAAAATCGGTTTAAAAGCTGATGCAATCTGCCGGTGCGACAACACCATATCAAAAGGAAGTCGTCTGAAATCGTTTCCACCAATCCAAGTTATAACCGATCCGTCTCTGGGATTGGTGATAAGTACCGCCGCATTCAGCATTTTATAATAATGCCATAAACTGTCAATCTTACTCATTCTTTGGGTGGCAATTCCTTTCCAGTCAAATACTTCCACATTTCGTTTCACCTTATCTGCCGAAGTATAGTCAGCTCGTTTTGATTGTTTGCTGTACCATTGTTTTTTTATATTATAGCTAAGTTGATTATCCAACACTTTTTGCATACCATTCAAATGCTTCTGAATCCCTTCGGTAGTCATTGTCTGAACCTGCATATTCAGGGTGGTATAAATCCGGAGCCCGTCTGTTTGCAGATTATATTCCGTGCCGGTTTTCTTTTTAATATTTTCCAGAATTTTCGGCATTTGTTTTTTAATCTGATAAACAAAATAACCGGCTGGGGCTTCCAGTTCAACGTTTTCATAATTAAGGTTTAGTGGCAGTTTACGAAGACTGTCAGCTGCTACCACCGACAAGTATTTTTCTTTTTCCATCAAACTTAAAACCATATTTCTACGTTCGATAGAATTTTTCGGATTCAAGCGTGGATTAAAATAGCTGTTCGCTTTTAATAAACCCACTAAAACGGCTGATTCTTCGACTTTTAATTTCCTGGTAGGCTTGTTAAAATATCGATGTGAGGCACTTTCCACTCCGTATAGATCTTCACCAAAAGGCACGGAATTCAAGTAGAGCAACATGAGCTCATCTTTGCTGTACAATTCCTCAATGCGTGCGGCAATCAAAATTTCCTTTATTTTATTGACCGGCATACTTAGGAAACCAATATCAGGTCGGCCATATAAATTCTTTATCAGCTGTTGCGTCAGTGTACTTCCTCCGCCCCCTTTGCTGTCGCCCCAAAGAATACTTTTAAAGAAAACACGAAAATAACTTTGAATATCGTAGCCTTTGTGGGTAAAAAAACGTTTATCTTCAGTGGCAATCAAAGCATTTTTAAGATGTTCGGGTACTTCATTCCATGAGATATTGGTACGGTTTTCGGCAAAGAATTTTCCTATTATAACACTGTCGGAAGAAATCACTTGCGAAGCTTCTTCATTTTTTATGGCTGCGAGTGCTGCTTTATTGGGCAGAGGTCCAAAAAGCCCAGCGTACACCGCAAAAAAGAACAATACGCACAAAAGCACTAAGGAGGATAAAGCAATAATAAGGTATTTGAGGTACTTTTTGATAGCGGGATTTTTCAATAATTGCATACTATTAATTCTATTGTGGAAGTGTATTTAAACGAATGGCACTCGAAGTGATAGTAGATAAAACAAATCAACTATACCCATGTTCAAACTTTTGTAAAGATAGTGTATAAAGAACAAAACGCAAACTGATGAGTTTCAGTATGCGTTTTGGTTGTGGGTTCGATGAAATAATTTTTTGAAGGATCAGTTTGAATTAAATTGATACCGAAAGATAGTTCAGTTAACACAATGTCAACAGCGGGGAAATCTCAGTAAATTTTATGGTTGAGATTCAGTTTCAAAAGATAGGGAGTATTTGTTAATCAACAAGAAATATTGAGTAAATATACTCAGCTTATTGAGTAAAATATTTAATAATGACACAAAGCACGCAATTACAGCAAGTTATATCAGGTATTGATGAGCCGAAAAATATAGGATTGAAAAAGAAATGACTGAAATAAAAACTTTCACAGCTTTAATCAAAAAGATAGATTTGTGAGAAAAAAATGAAATCAGTTGAATTCAAAAACTACATATCATTCATCGAAAGACCTTTGTAAATTATTTCAAAATCGCTTAATTCGCCTGAGGCATTGAAGAAATTCACACTTTTTCTTTTCAAGGTTTCAATATCTATATTAGCTGCATTTCTTTTCACTTCAACAATTTCAGCTTTCCTATTAAGTTCATCAACTACGATAAGGTCAATCTCATTCTCACCCTTCCTATCCCAAAATCCACCGATCCGGGTAATATTTTTTTGTTCAATGTAGTGCATTTTAAAATAACGTTCCAGCATTTTTCCACTAAAAGTACTGTAATCACGGGTAATAATTTCTCGCAACATATCATACCCTCCAATTTCAACAATATAACTATATTTAAAAATAAACCTGAACCAAAATGATAAAAAATTATCTTCCAAGCTGTAGCGTACATTTTTTGTTTGAACCTTTGAATATATAGGCAATACTTTGGAAACTAGACTATAATCTTGATCTAATTTAGTTAAATAGCCACCAATCTCACGCTGAACGACTGCTTCAATTTTGGCTCTGGTATTTTCACCTCTTGCAATGCACGAAAGAATACTAAAATAAATAGCATACTCTTTCCCAAATTCCTCTATAAGGATATTTTTACCTTCGGGAATAAACGTAGAATCCTCTCTGATAATGAAATCCAACATCAATGCTAAAGTTGTTGCACCATTATCCATCAACATCTGAACATATTTTGCCACACCACCTGTAAAAGTGTAAAGGGCCAATAAATCCTCTGAAGAATAATTCGGATGATAATCGCTCAGGATTTCTTTCAGCACTATTGTTTCAAATGGTCGTAGTCGCATCATTTCGGTGGCTCTACCAAAAAGTGGTTCTTTTGAATTTTCAAAAATCTTATGCATTAATGAATAAATCGAACCACTTAATAATAAATTGATCTTGCTTTTGTCTTTGTGCAAATCCCAGTGGTGCTGCATATCACTATAAGTTGAAGCTGCAATATTGTAAAATTCCTGGAATTCGTCAATAATTAGGTTGAAAGCTTTATCTTTTGATAGTATCATTAAATACTCAAAAAGTTTCCCAAAACTGATAATTTCCCCCAAAATGGGAATTTGCAACTTATCGAAAATCTCTTGTTGAAAATCCTGACATAACAGAATTTCAGATTTACGAGCAACAAAGAAATATAAAGTTGGCTGTCCCTCGGTTGCTTTCAACAATAAGTGAGTTTTACCAATACGCCTACGACCCGTCAATACAGTCATTTGTGCAAGTTGCAGTGATCGCTTTTGAACTTCCAAAAGTCTTTTTAGCTCCTTTTCTCTATTATAAAACTTCATTTTTCCAGTATTTTAATTGTCGTACAACTGCGTTCCGAAATGAACAGTTCCGAAATGTACATTTCGGAACTACAAAGATATATAAATAATTTAGGAAATGAAACTTTTAAAATTAAATTTCCATCATCAAAAAGAGTCTATATTAGGTTTTGAATTTGATTTGATACAGCGATGAAATTCTTCTATCCAAATATGAGAAAAAAGAAGCCTGCTCTTTATTTGAAATTGATTTTAATTCGTTCAAATTTAATTTAAAATCAGTCAAAGAGTGAAGGGGTTATATTATCATTTAAAGAGTATTTTGGAGGCTTCGAGGAATCCTCTTTTACATTGGGATTCTTCTTTAAAAAATCAGTCAATTTCCGACTTTCCCAATCCAATCTTAATGCTAACATTATTTCTTTTGAAGTATATTCGCCTTTTTTCAACAAACTATTTATTTCTGTTTCAATATTACGATTGTCAGGATAGGTTGAAATCGGTTCGTTGGCTAAATCGGTTGTAGTAAGTTCAAATAAATTGCCAATAACAGGAGTTTTATTTTCTATAACTTGTCCACTCATTGATAAGGGAGTAGCACCAAACTCAACCAACTTTAGATTTGCATTTTTCTCTTTGGGTTCAGGCATGCGCACATATATTTTGCGGTGGCGTTTCAGGCCTTCCAATGCACCTTCCCAAGTTCCTCCTTTGTTCTCCGACTCAGCAACATAAATTTCTTTGGCAAGTCCATATATATAATTGTTTCGGGCCATAGCAAATCCCACATCCCAACCAGCCTGAGGGAAAAAAGTGCTCAACACCAACACTTCACCGTTTACAATGGGTTCGTAGTATTTCTTGAATCCCGATTGGAAAGTCAGAATCCCTTGTGGCAACACAATTATACTTTTGCCCTTTGCTTCAAGAGTACTGTCCAAAGCCTGTTTGTCAACTCCTTTGGCAAAACCGCTTACAATTACTTTGTCTTCTAATACACATTTTTTTGCTATTAGATCAGTAAATTCCAACGCCACGTCACCTGCTTTACGTGAGCCCACTATCGCCACTGAATTTTCTTGCAATAAGCCTTTTCTGCCTTTGATATAGAGTACTGGAGGACTGCTTTTCGTTTTTAGATTTTCCTTTAAAATAACTGGATAATCTGCTGAATTGATTGGAATTAGTTGGAAACCTTCATTTTGAAGTTGCTCCGCAATAAAAGCCAATCGAGGCAAATCATTTTTTGCAGTCTCCATGTCAGACAACTCTTTTTCGTTAAATGCGAAAAGCGTTAACCAAGCTTTCTTGTCTAATGCAAAAAAAGCTCCCCAGCCCATGTTATTTTCGTGAATTACCTGTATGATAAGTCTATTTATCCGTTCAGTTGTCCAGCGTGGTAAATGTGCAATCG
>JBBSCW010000252.1:0-5258 GCA_038249855.1 Bacteroidales bacterium | reverse complement strand
CTGATTACTAAAAGCAGGAAAATAAGAGTTATTATCTTCGGGATTAAACAAAGGACTGGCTGCCCATAAAAGTGTACGTGCTTTTAAAGTCATTGCAGCTATTTTGTTGATGCGTCCGAATTCTAAACCTTCCGTTTTTATTGGTAAATCCAGTATTGCTTTATCGAGTAAAGAATTTATAGAATCAACTGACTGGGCAATTGTTAAGCGTGCAGTAGAATAATTTTCACTTAGTTCTGCATATTTTGGAACCCATGCCAATCCGCCATACCTTTTGAAATTTTCATATTGCTTTGTTGCCACAAAAGCTCTTGCTTCTGCTTTTCTTATGCGGATCAATTCGGGTGAACCATCCTTCACTTGATCTATTTTATCAATGTATAAAAACGCACTTCTGATGGATTGATAATTGAACATCCATTTATCTTCGAGGTAAGGATATTGAAGATTGGATGACAAGGTGCCTTTTAAGTAATAGTTGATACCCTGAATATCCCAAGCATTGGATTGTGTGTGAGCTTCATCGCACAAATTACTTGTGTTGTGATTCATCAATCTGAAAGCATAGTTCCATGAGCCATCGGCTCCCATATAGCTTGCATGTCCCCAAGGTGCAAATGCATAAGCCGAAGCTAAAACCTGATCGGCATCTTTCATTGACCTAAAAACTACGTCCTGTGTGAGACCCGAAGCATCAGGCCTTTCTAAAAAATCGTCGCAAGCTGTGATAGTCATCACAAAAAGCATAATTACGCTGTATATTCTGTATTTTTTCATACAATTTAAAATTTAAACATGTTACTAAGATCAGAAACTTACATCAATACCGAGATTGAACATTTTCATAATTGGATAGTATGATTCCAATCCTCCACCACCCGACCATGCTTCTGGATCATAGTTTTTCATTCTATCGTCCAGCGTCCATGTCAATAGGTTTTGTGCCGTTAACGAAATACGCAAATTACTAATTGATAATTTCGAAGTATACTTTTTAGGAATTACATATCCCACCTGAATGTTCTTGATACGAACGTAAGTATCGTCATAAGCCCAAAAAGTGGAAGGAATATAATTGCTTGAAGTTTCAGTAATTGAACTAAATGAGTGTAAAACTGGGTAATTACCATCTCTGTTTTGTGGACTCCAACGATCTTTTATCCAATTGAAAACTGCTTTATCGCCTCCTTGACCCAATCGTTGAGAGAATCCACTTGGCATATAAATCATAGAAGTAACTCCTTGTAATAAGATCGAAAAATCAAATTCTTTATACGAAAAACCAAATGATCCGGTAAAAGTTGTACGTGGAGTTAGTGCGCTATAATCCAATGGAACTAAATCATTGTTATCAATTTTCATATCGCCATTCACATCTTTGTATTTGATATCGCCAGGGATTGGTTTGCTTTCGTAAGTATTATATGGATTCATTGGATTGTTAATTTCAGCATAACTATTCCAATATCCTTCGGCAATTAAACCTCTCGAAATTTGTAGTGGCAAGCCTTGATTGTATAGCCATGGATAATCTTTTTTAGATTCGGAAAGCAATACTGCATTGTTCTTGGAATATGCCATGCTTAGTTTTGCAAAATAATTGAAATCTTTACCAATATTACTGTTCCAACCTAATTCTACTTCAATACCGCTGTTGCGCACTTTTGCATAATTGACAGGAGTTGTATACGATTTTGTGTAAGGAACAGGACCCCAACTATAAGGAAAATTAGGAAAAAGGAATCCTGGTAATGTTTCCATACTGGTAAGGATATTATCTCTGTTTTCCTGAAAAAGATCCACTACTAAACTCAATTTATCTTTGAAAAATTTACTATCAAAACCGATATTGGCTTTGTGAGCTGTTTCCCAAGTTACGTTTTTATTGGCTGCCGAACCTTCTTGAACGCTAGCTATCCCATTGCTACCGCCGTATATATTGTTTCCTTCTCCAAAGAGTCCAACATATTGATTTGGAAAATAGACATAATTACCTGGTATATAAAGGAATCGGTTATTTCCCATCCTATCGCTACCAACCGTACCATAAGATGCCCTGAATTTAAAAGAACTGATGGCTTTTATGGGTTTCATAAAAGGTTCATCGGTAAGCATCCAACCCACTGATGTGGCGGGGAATGTTCCAAATCTTTTACCTACTGGGAAATTCTCAGAACCGTTAATCCCTAAATTGAATTCAGCAAAATATTTATTCTTAAAATTATAAGTCAATCGACTCACAAAACCTAAATAAGCTACAGGGACATCTGGAAATGAACTTTCAAAATAATGACGTTTTTCCTGATTGTATAATGCTAAGGCAGTAACACTATGATCACCAAAAGTACGTGCATAATTCAATGATGCTTCAAAGTAGTATTTTTTTCGTTTGTCGGGTGCTTGACGGGAGATAAGCATCTCACCATCAAAACCTGATTTTATTGCTATCGGTTCATTGGTTAGTGGATCACGACTTATGTCAACACGGGCATGGGCTTGCATAGTATTATACCAGCTCTCAGAGTAGGAATCGAAAGAGAATCGGGCATTGGCAGAAAGTCCTTTTGTAATTTGATCAAGATCATACTTGGTCGAAAAGAGTGTATTGGCTGTAATTTGTTCTCTGTTATAATACCCTCCAGTTTGTACCGAAACAAATAATGGATATCCATTGGCTGAGGCAGGAAGGTTGGAAATAACCATGTGATTTTGGTCGTCAAAACCTGACGATATCCATGGAACAGACATATACATCTGTGTCCAAAAAATATTATTCCCCGGTTTTGCAGCTCCTTGACGCTCTTCGTAACGAGCATCAATATTTATACTTGCCGAAAATCTTTTGGTAAATTGGAAATCTAAATTCGATCGGATATTGGTACGATTGTATTTGTTATTTGGGTCAAAGCCATAGGCCTTATTCTCTTTCAACAAACCTTTTTCATCATAATATCCGGCTGAACAGAAGTATTTTACCAAATCGTTACCGCCACTTATACTGAAATTATGCGATACTTTAGGTGCTGAATCTCGTAACATATATGAATTTATATCCAAATCGGGATATAAATAGTCATTGGTATGATTCCGATAATTATTCATTTCCTCGTAACTCTTAATTTGCGGTTTGCCGTCATTAGAATTAGCTTCGTTGGCAAAAAGAATGGTTTCGTAGGAATTGAGATGTTGTTTCAGACTTGTAGGTTGCGACAATCCGTAATTAAAGGAATAATTCACCACAGGTTTCCCTGTCTGACCTCTTTTGGTGGTAATAATGATGACCCCATTCGCTCCCTTAACTCCATACACTGCCGTAGCCGATGCGTCTTTCAAAACGGAGATAGATTCCACATCATTCGGATTAATAGCTTCCCAACCAGAAACATTTCCCATGGCACCTCCTGAAATATCAGTTGGATCACCACTTGCTTTACCTCCACCAGTACGTTCTACACCATCTACTATTACCAATGGGCTAGCATTATTCAAGGTACTAATTCCTCTAATATTGATACGCGGAGTTTCACCACCAGGAATGCCTGTTTCCTGAACGGATACCAACCCATTGAGTCTACCTACCATGGCAGTTCCTAAACTCCCTTGTGGTGCCTTTATAAGTTCTTTACCCGAAGTTGTGGATATAGAACCTACAACCGAAACTTTTTTCTGCTCACCATACCCTATCACTACCACTTCGCTAAGTCTTTTAGCATCTTCCTCAATACTCACCCTGATTAACTGTTCATCCTTTACTTTTACCTGCTTGGAAGTATATCCAATATAAGTAATAGTTAATACTGAACCTTTGGGGGCTTTTAATTGAAATATACCATCTACATTGGTAATAGTTCCTATTTGCATGCCATCCACTGTAACATTGGCTCCAATTACCGGAACGTTTGTTTCGTCAACAACAACTCCTCTAACATTTATTGTTGTTGACTGTGCCTTAACTTGAAAAATATAAAAAGAGGATAAAAGAACAACTAAAAGTAGTCTCCGCGAAAAAAGTAGTTTTCTTTTGCCTGCACGATAAACAGGGAAGTCATCAAAGTGTTGATTCATAGCTTATTTTTTGAATTTCTTATTATATCAATTTAATCTAAGATTACGATACAAAGATAATGGCACATTATTGAAATAAAGATTCTAAACGTATCATTCATTGTGCCTTTTTGTAACAAGATTTATAGTATATCGAAAAAAAAACACAATGCTGATTTTCAGCAATATAAAAATTAAAATTATTATTTATAAACTTAATAATCAGCATCTTATTAAAATAGAAATAGTAACTTTCTATGAATACAAAATTAAGGACTTTCGCAAAAATAGTGATTTGACCTCAATTTTGGTTGGTTATTTCAGGAAAAATATAAATTTAGCGTGTATTAAGTCATAAAGCTATATTTTATTAGTGCATGATGCAATATTCAGATGTCTTCTATGAAAAGCTTGATAATTACGTAGAAACTAGCTTTGATAAAAAATAGAACAGCAGATGGAAACATACTGTTTAACAACGTGATTGAAAATTAATGTTTCATGATAATTCAATCTAAATGATAATTCAGATGCAAAATAATCCCGAAGAGTATAATACCAGAATGCAAAACCAATTAATAGAATGCAAAACCAATTAATAGAGTGTTCCATCTTTATATATCTTATAATATTTCTATGTTACAAAAAGACTTAAATTTAGTTACAACAGCATTTTAAGGCTGTATTATCTAACATTACTTTTGCGATATTAAATAGCAACAACTAATTAAAACTGTAAATATATTGTTTATAGTTTATAAAAATCACCTTAATAATTTAACAATTTTAAAATCATGAAATCATGAAAAAAATTATTCTTTCTTTATTTGTGTTATCAATGAGTTTGATAACAATGGCTCAAAATGTAGCCGTATCGACAAACACACCTGACTGGTGGCCGCAGTTGGGACAAGCTGCTAATCTTCCAACACTCGACGGGTGGTATTACAGAGCGAATGTAGGATCAGAAAGATTGGCATTTGATGGAACTGTTGTTGTTGGAACAGCTTGTGCTACTACATTTGGTTCAATTGGTGCACCTTATACGGGCATGAGTATTAAATTTGACATGGCTATGCCTGCCCCTGGTTCAAATAAAAGTAGTATTATTATTTTAGGTTCGAATGCTCAGTGGGGTGGACAAGGAATAATTATTGAATATACTGAATTTGGAGTTAGAGCTTTGAAAAACTTTGATTACAATGCTATAACTT
>JBBSCW010000251.1:0-5279 GCA_038249855.1 Bacteroidales bacterium | reverse complement strand
GCAAATTCAGATTAAGATCCTCTAACAAAACAGAATTTACGGTTATCTTATTGAACAAAAGATCTAACAATGCAATATTGATTTTTGCTTCTTGTGCATAAATCAGCGTATCTTTGTTCAAATCTTCCAGGAAAACGCCACTGATGACCACCGACTTTGGGAATGAAATACTCACGCTTTCTATCTCTACCTTCGTGTGGGTTTTGTCGCTGACGAAAGAAGTCGCCTTTTGAACAATCTTTGTCTGAACCGAAGGAATCTGAATAAGTCCAGCCACAACGAGGAATATAATTACAAAAATGAGCACTATCCAAAGGATAATTTTCATTATTTTTTTTAAATACAATTTTACTTTACTCATTCCAGTATTGTGGTTTCCAATTGCTTAGGAATATTATGTTGATTATAATACAAAAGTAGTGGAAATTAAGTTGAATAGAATTACAAGATTTTAAGTTTAAGTTACATATTTCACGGTTTATGGAAACCGAAAGCCACAAAAAATTATACAAATGACAGTAGCCAATACTTCTAAAGTTTCGGGTATTGTAACAATTGTTATGAAAATGCCTATGTATACTAATAAATTATCAGATAAACAAATCATTTTAAATTGAATTATAGAAACTTATATGCTTGAATGTCCAATACATAGTATCATTTCCCGAACTTTCTTGATGTTTTTGTCTTGGCAGAAATTTTACTCATTTTTGTATTATCCAATTTAATATTTACCTTTACAAACTTTCTTATATTCAACATTGTTATAATAATGTTGACAATGTAAATTATGAGTGTTCCCATTCGGGTTGCGAGACAAAGTCGCCCTCCGAATATAAGTACTATTTATTCAGCATAATCAACTTAACAATTCCCTGGATTCAAGGATTTCCTTTACCTTCTGAAATAATTGTACGACACAAATAGGCAACGCCCTATTCTCGAACTTCTTTCGCAATATGTAGTTTTGTCTGCACGCTTTGCCCCAACACTTCTTTCAAACTTTGATAATGATTTGAATATTTTCACAACTAAGTTTTCTTAATAATTTTGAATTTTAATATCATTTCTGATGAAAATATATGTAAAATACATGGTTAGTCTTCGATGCAAGATGGTTGTGAAAGAGGAGCTTAAAAAGCTCGGACTTCACTTCATTGTGGTCGATTTGGGCGAAATTGAGATTATGGAAGATTTGTCAGATCTTCAACGTGAAGAGCTCAAAACTGCATTACTCGATTCCGGACTTGAATTGATGGACGACAAACGGGCTGTGCTGATTGAGAAAATACGAAATGTGATTGTTGAAATGATACATTATTCGGACGAAATGCCGAAAATCAATTATTCAGATTACATTAGCGAAAAATTGAATTACGATTACACTTATCTTTCGAATCTGTTTTCGGAAGTGAAAGGCATTACCATTCAGCAGTTTATCATCATGCACAAAATAGAAAGGGTGAAAGAATTGCTGTTATATGACGAATTAAACCTGACCCAAATTTCTTACCGGCTACAATATAGTAGTGTGGCTCACTTATCTAATCAATTTAAAAAAATTACAGGACTTACTACTTCAGAGTTTAAGCATTTAAAAATCAGACATCGAAATCTGATTGAAGAAATTGGAGAAGAATAGAAAATAACCATGGACAGTCAAAATAAATGCATTGATTTAAGTTATCTGAACCATCGCACAAAATCGAATCCTGACTTGATGTTGGAAATGATAACATTATATTTGAATCAAACACCACTGCTGGTGGATGCCATGAATAAATGTTGGGCCAATGAAGACTGGGAATCGCTATACGCTGCGGTTCACAAACTGCTTCCATCCTTTACCATCATGGGCATCAATAGCGATTTTGAAAAAACAGCAAAAAAAGTGCAGGAATTTGCATGTTTAAAGCAGCAATCAGATATCATTCCGACCTTGCTTTTGCAATTGACAAATGTACTTACACAATCCTGCATAGAATTGAAAGAAGAATACAATACCATTAAAAACTTACAACAATCATGAAAACTAAAATAAGTGTCTTCCTAGTAGATGATGATCCCTTGTATTTGAGATTGCTTGAAATTCAGTTTCTTGAACATGGAGGTTTCGAAATCGAATCGTTTAGTTCAGGTGAAGAATGTCTCGAGAATCTTTCCCAAAAACCCGATTTGATAATCTTAGATTACATGCTCAGTAGTGTGAATAAGGATGCTAAGAATGGCATTGAGATTTTAGATAAAATAAAAGAATTCAATGACCATATTCCAGTTGTCATCCTCTCGTCGCAAGATAAAATAGAAGTGGCCATCGATTGTATGCATCATGGAGCATTCGATTATGTGGTGAAAAGTGAAACAGTTTTTATGCGTCTACAAAAAATTATCACCAACATTATGGAGGTAAATAAGCTAAAAAAACAAATCAACTGGTATATGGAAAGAATGTAAAGATTACCCCTAACCCACTAAAGGGGAATAAAAAGAAAAATAGATTGCTGAAATTTTAAAAATCTAATACAGCTGTCAATTTGATTAATAAAATCTGTTTTTCCTCCAAATTCTAAATGGAGTACTCGACATCCCGACTTTTCGGGAGCCTTTCAAATTTCAAACTTTTTTATAACATAATGCGTCTTATTCCCCTCTTATTCCCCTAGGGGGTTAGGGGGCAGGGTTTGGTGTCGATAGAAATAAATATAACAAAACTAACTTCAATTCCCCTTCAGGTGTTAGGGGTTAGTTTTTCCCCTTTTCTGGCCTACTGTAAAACTGTGAATCATGTAACTTAATGATTAAAATATGTAACAGTTTGTCTTGCTAAAAACCTCACCTTTGCCATGTAACAATTCAGTTACAGTTAAACATATATCATTATGAAAAACAAATGGCTGTTAATACTTTCAATAAGTACATTCTCTCTCCTATCGATATCAATATTTGCAGCAGAACCTGTTATCTCAATTGGTGCAAAGGTTGGTGCAAACCTATCCAACATCTACGACTCTAAAAGCGAAGATTTTCAGGCCGATCCCAAATTAGGTTTTGCAGGTGGTGGATTTATTTCTATTCCTATCGGTAATTTTTTAGGCATTCAACCAGAACTTATATTTTCACAAAAAGGTTTACGTGGCTCAGGCAGAGTGCTATTAAGCGATTACTCCTTCACACGTACTACTAATTATATTGATATACCCTTGTTGGTAGCTTTCAAACCGTCAAAATTTATAAGTATCTTAGCTGGTCCACAGTATTCTTACTTAATCAGTCAAAATTACAAATTCAACAGTGGATCAATTAACATTGACCAACAAGAAGATTTTAAAAATGAAAATATTCGCAAAAATACTTTCTGTTTCACTGGTGGTTTCGATATTTACGTAAATAACTTTTTATTCAGTGCTAGAATAGGTTGGGATTTAAAAGACAATAATGGCGACGGAACTTCAACCACACCACGTTACAAAAACACTTGGACTCAGGCAACAGTTGGATTCAGATTTTAAGTTTGATAAAGGAGAACAGACAACTTAGACATTAGATATTAGACATTAGATATAAAAACAATTTATTAAAAAACAAACAAAATGGAAGACATGAACGGAACAGCAAAAATTATTGGTGCATTATTTATTGGAGCATTAACTGGCGCAGCACTTGGAGTGCTATTTGCACCCGAAAAAGGAAGTAAAACCCGCACCAATATCGTGGATGGAGCAAAGGATTTAGCAAGCGAACTCAAGAAAAAAATGAAAGAAGAAGCTAGTATCTTGCGAAAAAAAGCAGAAGAGTTGGAAGATATGGCAAAGGAAAAAACCGAAGATGTTTTAAATAGCATCAAAAACAAAGCGGAAGAAGTCAGCAAAGCCAAGTCGTGATAAACTATGAGTTAAGAGTTAAAGACTTTATATCTGAAATTTATTTCAAACTAACACTTGACTAATTATATAAAATTTAGGGGCTTACCAAAATTACTTTTTGGTTCCCCTCTATTTTAGATATTTTTGATAAAACACCTGATAAACAAACGAATTATGTCCGAATTAGAAAAAATAGAAGGACTCAGCGATAGTCTGAAACAGTACATACAGCTGAATTACGAAATTGTTAAGCTCGAAGCCACCAGAAAAACTTCAGAAATTGGCTCATCTCTACTAAGCTCACTTGTGCTGGGAGTAGCATTATTCCTTTTCGCATTTGCATTGAGCATGTATGTCGGTTTTTATCTCTCAGCCTTGCTGGGCGACACTTTTTCGGGTTTTGGTATCATTGCTGGATTTTACCTGCTCGTAAGCATTATACTACTTCTTGCTCGAAGAAAGTTGATTGAAAATCCACTCCGCGATAAGATTATAGAAAAATTATTAGCCGATAAAAATGTATAAAAACAGCAGCAAAATGGAAAATACATCTATCCTAACCCATTCTCAACTTTTGGCTCGACTGACAGAATTAAAAGTTGAAAGAGAAATTCAAGAAACGTCACTTAAATACACTTTTATTGAATTTATAAGCACTATCAATGTTGTTTCATTTTTCAAAGATTCCAATAAGTCAAATAACTTACAATCAAACGATCTGGTAAAAAGTGGTCTGAGCATGGCTCTTAACCTAATTACAGGTTTGGTATTGGGCAAGAATCGGAGTATAAAAGGTTATCTGAGTACAATGATGGTGGAACGTTTCACAACCATGATTATCGACAACAATGTAATCAATATTATTTCTAAAATAGGTTCATTATTATTAAGTAAAAAGGAATCAAAATAAAAACAACTACCATGAGAACAGCAGGTTTTATAATTTTTGTAATCGGACTTGGATTAACAATTTTTACTACTTTACAATTTTTCAGCAAAGAAAAAGTAGTTGATTTTGGATCCATAGAAATAACCCGAGAAAAACCACATAGCATAAGCTGGTCTCCATTAATTGGAATAGCAGTGATGGGAATTGGTGGAGGATTATTTTTATGGAAAGCATCAAAGAAATAAAGGTATTTACTATTTACATTTAAACATTTATCATTAAACATTTATCATTATAGAATTCATACATTTACTTAAAAATCAAATCAAAATGAAAACAAAACAACTAAGACTGATGCTATTTGCATTGATTGCAAGCGTTATAACACTTTTCTCGTTCAATTCTTGTGCCACTAAAGCCCCATTTCTTGGTTCGGCTGTAGTACCAGCTGCCAAAGGCACGGTAAAGGTTAAGAAAGATTCCAACAAAAATTACCTTATACAAATTAAGATTTCTGATTTGGCTGG
>JBBSCW010000250.1:0-5333 GCA_038249855.1 Bacteroidales bacterium | reverse complement strand
TGGTTTTCACAGTCAATTAGAAAAAGACGTACTTCACTTTTTATTAAAAGGCAAACAGCCAGTCATTCTGGTGCTTGGCAGAGCATTGTACAAAGAGTTGCCTGAGGAGTTAAAGAAAGCTATTGAAGATGGTCAGTTACTTATCATTTCGCCAGTACCACAATATCTAACAAGACAGTCGATTAAAGGAAGTATTTTACGCAATAAATACATCATTGATAATGCAGATGAAATCGTCTTTGGTTCATTAGATAAAAATGGGATGCTTTATCCATTGTATCTTGAAGCCTTAGAAAATGGAAAGAAGTTTAAACTTTTAGATATTACTTAAATCAAATAACAATAAAATACTATGACCAATCTCGAAAAACTTTATCAATCCATTTCAAACCTTAAAGAATTAGGTTTGCCACTGCACGAAGAAACTTTAAAGGCAGTAGATAATTTGGAAGAAGAACTAATTAAAAATGAAATTATTCCACGCTTATCTGACAGTATAGAGCCAATTATTACTCAAATACAACGTCCAATTGTATTAGTGGTGGATTATGTTCCCGGTGAAGACTTAAGTGTACGCATGACTCGTAAGCGGGTTATTACCGAAGAAGGCGAAACCAAACAATACTCACTTGCACCTAAAGGAAAAGAGCGTGAAAAGAAAACGGACAAAACCATTACTTCTTCACCAAAATCGGCATGGACTGGCTTAATGGTTACTTTTCCTGATGGTAAGGTAATTAATAACCGTTATGCTTATGAAACTCTGATTGAAGTAGTTGAAAAGATTGGAATAAAGAAAGTTGAATCTTTAGAATTAAAACATGTAGGTTTGGATTTTATATCAAAAACAAAAGATGATTTCTATAATCAACACGAACTTAAAGGAGGGTATCTCATTCTTACACATACTGCTACAATTAAAAAGAAACAACAATTAGAAGAAATATCAGAAAGATTAAATTTGGGATTAAAAGTGGAAGTGGTTTAAGGACAGGTTGAGTAATTCATTCTATATAACAAACACCCCGCTCGCGCCGATTTGTAATCTGCTGTGTTGCTCGCTAGAGCAATTTACTTATAATACTTATCCACTGACGGGTAATTGAATATTCCGGTGCAAACTGACCCACACGCTCGCGCCGATTTGTAATTGCTGTTGGTGCGGATTCGTAATTGTGAGTGGAGCTAAGTTCGGTAGTAAACAGTGTTTTTACGAAAGGATTAAAATAAAAAAACGAAACTATGTCAAAAGATAAAGGGTACAAAAAAGAAGTTGCTATTCGGAGTTCGACAGCTGAGTATTTAACTTTTATAGCTGCAACCGGTACATAGAAAAATTGAGAATAATAAAGGAGGCATTGAAATAAATTACAATGTACACATTCTAAAAGCTTCATAAGTTTACAATCAAATTTTAAAAGCATTTAATCACTAAAGGCAATAAATAATATAAAACAATTGTTGCTTTTATAGCGTTAAACTATTAGATAAGTTCAGTTTAATCAATTACTAATGCACTTTTACATTTAATAGGCACAAACAAAAATAATTTTTGAATTACAGATATACAATTCAATCGAAAATGTGCTATCTTTGCATACTGAATTGAAGACTCGGATTAATAATTAATCTCTAAACAGTTGTAAAATGGTATGAATCTTGTATCATTAATATATCAATTAATAGCTTCAAAACCCACTACTCCCCAAAATGACAACCGAATTTCAAATTAATTTTAACGAAGAGAAGACAATTAATGCAGTATTGTATATTGTCGGGAAGTTAAAGAGAAAAGATTTTCATAAAATCTTTAAAATACTCTATTTCTCAGATAGAGAGCATTTGAATGAGTTTGGAAGACCTATCACTGGTGACAAATACATTGCTATGAACGATGGTCCTGTGCCTACAAATCTTTATGATATTTTAAAAGCTGTAAGAGGTGACGGTTACTTCAAAGAAAACGGAAAGAAATTTGCTGAATTTTTTTCCGTGGTTGATTGGGATATTATAAAATCAAACAAAGAACCTGATCTTCGTAAATTATCTAAAACAGATTTGAAACATATCGATGAATCTCTCGAACTTTATGGAGATATGTCATGGGATGAAATCAAAGAAAAATCTCATGATTATGCTTGGTCAAGTACTGCAAAAAACAAAGAAATAGACTTTGAAGATATAATTCGTGAAGTTGGAGGTAATGACGATTATATCAATTATATCAAAGAGCAAAACTTTCTTGTAAATCTCTGCAAATAATGTCCATTGGTGATAGTTTAAATAAATGCACCAAGGATAAACTGTTTAAACTATCTTTGGAAAAAGGAGCAGTCTTTCTCAACAAGTTTGATGATATTGTTCATCCCAAATTTTTCATAGTCGTTGGATTAAGCCACGATAAAGTGTTCACTTGCTCGGTTTATATAAATTCTAATATCCCGCTGGCAATTATGAATAAGCAAGCTCTCTTAGATTTACAAGTTCCAATAAAAGGTTCAAAGTATAGCTTCCTAAACCATGATTCATTTGTTTGTTGTTCAACCCCTCTTCCAATTGAAACAGAAAATATACAAAAATGGATTAATGAAGATAATTCCTGTTCAATAAAAGGTCAATTAGACAATGAAGATTTAGAGAATGTCAAAACAACATTAATCAATTCAGGGTTACTATCAGATGATGAAATAGATATGTGTTTTACTGAATAACTTTAAAATCCCAGCTAAGTTAAGTTGGGTTTTTTTTATTCATAAATAATCCGCTCGTGCCTATTTCTATTCGTTGTGTTACCCGTTATAGTAAATTGCTTATGATAGTTATCTATTGGTGGATAATTGAATATTCCGGAGCAAACTGAGCCACTTATTTCGGCAAAGTGCGCCACTTGTTAAAGCGAAAGTTCAATGCTGTTTAAGACAAAAAGAAAAGGATCTTTGATATGAATCAAGCCACACAGCAAATAATTAAAGAGATTAAACCACGATGCGATACGTGAAGGAAAATGCTTGCCATCTTGTGTCTTTACTTCACAAATTTTGGATATTGGTTTTGTGTTTATATGAATTTAGGTAAGTTAAAAACACTTAACCAAGAACAATCTGTAGAAATTATATGTAATTTTGCACCGTTGTTTAAACAACCATTACATACACAACAATATGACTTATTTGCAAAACGATGAACTTTTTGATATTCTTATCGGTAAAGTATCATCAGCCATAAATCGTACTTTTTTAAGAGCTTTTGCAAGCGAAGGTATCGATATTACAACTGAGCAATGGTCGGTTTTGGCTTGTTTGTGGAAAACCGATGGTATTACTCAACAGGATTTATGCAATCTGACTTCCAAGGATAAACCAAGTATGACTCGTTTGATTGATAAACTTGAACGCAGGAAACTGGTTAACCGTATTTCGAGTTTAATTGACAGGCGTATAAATTTAATTCAACTCACTGAGGCTGGAATTAATCTTGAAGTAAAAGCTACCGATACTGTCCAAAGTATTGTGGCTAAAACTCTGAGTAACATTAGCGATGAAGAGCTTAGTACAAGCCGAATTGTGTTGAAAAAAATTATGTCAAATCTCAAATGATTTTTTTTTACCCATATAGTTGCATATACAACCATATTTATTTTCTATTTTTTTTTAAAAATTATATAGTTGTATATGCAACTATTAAATAGTATTAGTTTAATTTTTTTGTATGAAGAAACAACTTTATCTCACAATTGCAATTATGATAAGTACGCAATTGTATTCGCAACAGAAAATAAGTATAGAAGAATGCCGGCAAATGGCTTTGTCGAAGAACAAAGGCTTGGAAATGACAACCGAAAGTTTAAAAGCCGCCCGCCAATTGAAAGCAGCTGCCTTTACTCAGTTTTTACCCAATTTTTCGGCAACGGGCGCATATACTAGGAACGAAAAAAGTCTTTCATTACTAGCCGAAGATGGTTTATTGCCAGTAGGTTCTAAAATGGCTGATGGAACTTTCGGATTTAGTCCCGATCAAATTTCAAATGGTTGGACGCTTATAAACGGTTCACCCGTTCCATTGGATGCTAACAAAGTTCCTTTCAATCCAAAAACAAATCCAGAGAAAATTCAGTGGAAAGGTTACGCACTTTTGCCGAAAGAATCCATGGAATTTGACATTCATAATGTTTATTTAGGTACGATTGGTTTTGTACAACCAGTATTTATGGGTGCTAAAATAAAAGAACTTTATAAGATTGCAAAATATGGAGTTAATCTGGCCGAAGCACAACATGAGAATAAAACAACAGAATTGTTGCTAGAAGTGGATGAATCTTATTGGAGGATAATCTCGGTAGAGAATAAAGTAAAATTGGCAACAGAATACAAGAGTTTATTGGAGAAACTTCATTCGAATGTTGAAATAATGATTGAAGAAGGAGTTGCCACAAGAGCCGATTTGCTAAAAGTAAAGGTAAAACTAAATGAAGCTGAAGTTTCGTTGTCAAAAGCCGAAGATGGTTTGCAGCTTTCGAGAATGTTGCTGAACCAACTTTGTGGATTGGAATTGGACAAGGAATATGAACTTTCAGATGCTGATTTAGATGCAGAATTTGAGCAAACAAAATTAATCCCAGTAAAACAGGCCATCGAAAATCGTCCAGAAGTAAAAGCATTGATACAATTTGGGAATATTGCAAAATCGAACGAAAAGATAATGTTTTCACGTTTTTTGCCCAATGTCGTATTAGCAGGAAATTATATAGTTTCAAATCCAAATTCTTTTGATGGTTTTAAAAATGAATTTGGTGGCATGTTTTCGGTAGGCGTGGTTGCCAATGTGCCGCTCTTTCATTTTGGCGATAGAGTTCACACCTTGAATGCTGCAAAATCGCAGAGTAAAATTGCAAATTTACAATTAGAAGAAGTCAAGGAAAAGTTGGAATTGCAAATTAAGCAAAGTGCTTATAAAATGTCGGAAAGCATGAAAAAGAAAACAACTGCTGAACGAAACGTAGATCAGGCCGATGAAAACTTACGTTATGCAACCGAAGGATTCGATGCTGGTGTAATTCCATCCACCGATTTGATGGGAGCACAAACAGCATGGTTGTCAGCTAAATCAGAGAATATTGATGCCGAAATAGATATGCGTTTGTGTAATCTATATCTTGCAAAATCTCTCGGAACTCTTACCGTACCACAAAACAATAGAAATAAGTAATAAAAATTTAAAAGATATATTTTAAAAATTTTACAGCGATGAAAAGTAAAAATAGAGATTTAAGAACAGGATTATTCTCCTTGATTATAGTAATGGTTTTGATATTTGTGGTAGGTTTAATTGTAAAC
>JBBSCW010000249.1:0-5395 GCA_038249855.1 Bacteroidales bacterium | reverse complement strand
GATGGCTATAACACTTCGGGCAAAATAAACACAGGTTTTAGTACTGTAAATAAATTATGGAGCAACGGTCTCAATATGAATTTTACCAACAAAACATGGTATATTGCACTCAATGGAAGTTACAGAACTGCAAAAGACGCTCAGACTCCAAAAGGTATTTTAAAGAACAGTCAGTTTAATGATGCATCGTGGGGTTTAAAAGGAGGAATAAAATATGGAGATTCGCAAGAGTTACTAGTGAATTACAATCACTTTGAAGCTTGGAATGTTGGAATTCCCGGGGGGAATGCATTCCCGACTAATGCCAAAGTGAGATATGTGGGTATAAATCGAAATCAACTCAGTGGAGAGTATATTTTTAAAGAGGTTTCTAACTTTATCAAAGAATTGAGAATTAAAGCATACACGCAAAATATTAGTCGCGATGTAGCAAATGAGCCAAATGCGACAACACTTATTTTGCCAGGAAGTCTGAATACGACTTCTGGAATTAGTGCTACTGCTCAACTTTATTTTAATGATTACAATACCCTCACTACGGGCATTGAAAGTTGGGTACGCAATTCAGAAACAAGCAGAATGAGAATTCAGTTGGGGCAAGATACTACGGTTATTATCGAAAATCCGACTCCAAAAGCGCAGATGTTGGATGTAGGATTATTCACAGTTTATAAGAAAATTATCGACCCCCGACATTTCAATTTGAATGCAGGTGCAAGGGTCGACTATATCCGAACGATGAACGACACAGCTTTTCATCGACTCAGGTATTATAAAATTGCTGATGGAGTTCAAACATCAATTCCATTTACAAAATACACAATTTTTGATGCCAACATTAATCACAACATTTCCTATGCTTTACATATTGATTTGGATTACAGCCCAATAAGTAAACATAAGTTTTCACTTCAATTGGCAAATGCTTACCGGGTAGCTTCTATCGAAGAACGGTTTAAATATATTGATTTGGGAAATGGAACAAGATTGGGCGACCCAAATTTGAAACCCGAAAAGGGATTGTTTAGTAACCTAAGCTATACTTTTACTGAAAATAAACTGTTGGTAAAAGTTGATTTTTTTGCAAACTTCCTATACGATTTGATAACCGAAACTAAAACTTCGACAACAATTTACCAGAATGTAAATATTGATCAAGCACTTTTTGCGGGAACTGAATTTGAATTGAATTGGCTGATAAACAGAAGTTTTAAATTCAATACCAATGCAAGTTTTGTGTATGCACGTGATGTGAAAGCAAACACTTTTCTTCCGCAAATTCCACCTGCTCATGGTATTGTAAGTTTAAACTACTTTGGCAATAAAAAATTTGAGACCACTATGAGTGCAGTTTGGGCAGCTGCTCAACGTAATACTGCTGCAACTGAAACAGTTACGAACGGATATATATTACTGAACAATGATATCCATTCGAAACCAATAAAATTCCGAAACAGTAATTTTCAAGTTTTTGCGGGAATTGAAAATGTGTTGGACAAAGCTTATAAAAATCATTTGTTCAGTAACAGAGGACTCGATTTTTACGAACCAGGAAGAAACTTTTTCGCTAAATTGAAATGGAGTTGGTAGAAAATAATCCGCCCCACTCCTACTCTATTCAAAGAATTTGAAGGAACTTGAATTTCGCAAATAGGCGCAAAAATATTAGTTAGCTCTAATTTTCATTAAATTTATGGTTCTACCCATTTTTTTGTGGGTATATGTTTTTAGGAATTAATAAGGTTAAGATTATGAGTGTATGGTTTTCTACTAAGGTTTATTTTTAAAAATAAGGTTTTTATGGAATATATTTATGTATTTCAGCTAATTAAACTATTTTTTAAAACCTTATTTTTCTTCATTTTTTAACCTTAGTAGCAAGATTTACCCCATGGTACAAACCTTATTTATATTAATTTAGAATAATAACCCACAACATTAGTGGTAGAACCAAAATATCTATTATGGAGCCTTTATGTCCCATTTATGATACAAGATTTAACAATAAAAGGCGTGATTTCTCACGCCTTTTATTGTTTTCTGAAATGAATTTCTAAAATTACATTTCCATACTTAGTTTCACAAAGTTTGAAAGTGATTCGCCTTTGAGCATGTTTTTAGCAAGAAGTGCCAAGTCAATTAACTTCACAAAACGCTTATCTTCTTCGGCATAATGAGTATATATCTCCTTCTTTTGTTTGTCGAAATCAGCCATTTGTTTTTCTAAGTTTTCGAGTTCAGCTTTTTCTGTTTCCGAAATTTCTTCCTCTTTTTTGCCCTTTGTTTTCTCTTTTAAGGCGTCCAATTTGATTTTCATTTCGGTAAGTTCTGCCAACACTGGATTAACCTCACTATCACATGCAGCTTCTTCGTCGTGAAGCAATTTTTCTATTACCGGATGACCTGTATTCACTACCAAATTGTAACTATCTGGCATTTCGCCATAGAAACTCGCCATACCGCCTTGCATTGCCGACATTTCTTTCATACGACGCATAAATTCATTTTGCGTTACAAATATCGGCTGTTGAGTCGGGCTTAAATTCTCAAAAGTGATGGTAAAATTAGCCTTATCCATTTTCGGAATCTGTGACTGGAATAAAGTAATCAGTGCATCTTTTTGTTTTTCGGTCAGTGTTACTTCCGATGCTTCATCTTTCATGATGATTTTATCAATCGCATCACTATCCACACGCACAAAACGAGTTTTCTCAAATTTCTGTTCTAACTGACCTATAACGTGTACATCCAATTGTCCATCCATCAGCAACACATCATATCCTTTATCCTTAGCTTGTTGAATATAAGTATATTGATCGTCGATGTTAGTGGTATATAAATAAATTAAATCACCATTCTTGTCTTTCTGATTTTCGCCAACCAAAGTTTTATATTCTTCGAATGTGTAGAAATTGTTATCTACGTTTTTAAATAATGAAAATTTCTCAGCACGTTCGTAAAATTTTTCGTCACTCAACATACCATATTGAACAAAAATTTTCAGGTTATCCCATTTTTCTTCAAAGTTAGTACGTTCAGATTTGAAGATTTCTGCTAAACGATCTGCTACTTTTTTTGTGATATGTCCAGAGATTTTCTTAACATTAGCATCACTCTGCAAATAACTTCTTGAAACGTTCAATGGAATATCCGGTGAATCAATTACACCATGTAACAAAGTTAGATATTCAGGAACAATATTTTCAACATGATCAGTAACATATACCTGATTGCTATACAACTGAATTTTATTGCGTTGCATGTCTATATTGTTCTTGATTTTTGGGAAGTACAATATTCCAGTCAGGTGAAATGGATAATCCACATTCAGGTGAATATGAAAAAGCGGGTCTTCGCTCATAGGATTCAACTCCCTATAAAACGCTGCATAATCTTCATCTTTCAAATCAGCTGGTTTGCGAGTCCAAGCCGGATTGGTATTGTTAATGATATTATCCTCATCAGTTTCAACATTTTTGCCGTCTTTCCATTCTTTTTTCTTACCAAAAGTAATTTCGATAGGTAAGAATTTACAGTATTTTGTTAGCAATTCCTGAATCTTAGATTCTTCCAAAAATTCTTGATTATCATCGTCGATATGAAGCACAATATCAGTTCCTCTTTCTGATTTGATAGTGTCTTCTAATGAATATTCGGGACTTCCATCGCATGACCAATGTTGAGCTGTTGCATCTTCTTTGTGCGATTGAGTGAAAATCTCCACTTGTTTCGACACCATAAATGATGAATAAAAACCAAGACCGAAATGTCCGATGATGGCTTGTGCATCACTCTTGTATTTTTCAAGAAATTCCTCAGCTCCTGAAAATGCAATTTGATTGATATATTTCTCAATTTCCTCAGCCGTCATCCCTACTCCCCTATCAGAAATAGTCAACGTACCTTTCTTTTTGTCGATAGAAATCTGAACTTTCAATTCGCCCAATTCGCCCTTAAATTCGCCAACCGAAGCTAGGGTTTTTAGCTTTTGTGTAGCATCAACAGCATTCGAAACTAATTCACGTAAAAAAATTTCGTGATCGCTGTACAAAAATTTCTTGATAACGGGGAAAATATTAGCGCTCGTTACCCCGATGTTTCCTTTACTCATATTAGTATATTTTTATAATTTAATGATTTATAATGAATTGATGTAGATTGTTACATCCTAAAAATACAATTTCGGCTTTAAGTAGTCAAAAAAAATGCCAATTGATTACAAATGACAAAATGACATAAAATTGAATTTTTGACTGACATTATTAAAAAAACTAAAATTTTAAAAGGATTCAACCAAACTCCACAAAATAAATTCGTTAAACTACTTTTAGAATATGAAATTGAACATGATTAATGCTATAAAAACCAATGTTTTTTTGTAGTTTTGCATCCCATAATCAAACGGAAATTCGTAATATGGAACGCAAAAGAATAAAAAGAGCCTTAGTATCTGTTTATCAGAAAGATAATCTTGATTTAATCATCAAAAAACTTGCTGCCGAAGGAGTAGAATTTATTTCTACCGGAGGAACGCAAACTTTTATCGAATCGCTTGATATTCCTTGTAAAGCAGTAGAAGATCTTACTGGCTATCCATCGATTCTTGGCGGGAGAGTGAAAACGCTTCATCCAAAAGTATTCGGTGGCATACTTTCGCGTCGTGATTTGGATCTCGATAATGCTCAATTAGCAGAATTTGAAATTCCAGAAATTGATCTAGTTATTGTAGATTTATATCCTTTTGAAGCCACTGTGGCAGCCGGTGCTGATGAAGCCACTACCATTGAAAAAATTGATATTGGTGGCATTTCGTTGATTAGAGCCGCTGCCAAAAACTACAAAGATGTGGTAATCGTAGCCTCTCAAGATCAATATCAACCCTTGATGGAATTGTTGGATGCTAATGGAGCTGAAACTAGTTTAGAAGAACGCCGTTGGTTTGCCAAAGAAGCATTTTCAGTTTCATCTCATTACGATTCTGCAATTTTCAACTATTTTGATGGTGATGAAAAATCACATTTCCGCCTGACCGAAAACAATGCTAAAATCCTTCGTTATGGGGAAAATCCACATCAAAGAGGCGTGTATTTTGGGAAGTTCGATGATATGTTTGAGCAGTTGCAAGGCAAAGAAATATCCTACAATAACTTATTAGATATTGATGCAGCAGTGAATTTGATTAACGATTTCGATGATATAACATTTGCAATTCTTAAACATAACAATGCTTGCGGATTAGCGTCAAGAGATAATTTGGTTGAAGCATGGAATGATGCTTTGGCGGGTGATCCAGTTTCAGCTTTTGGTGGTGTACTTATTACCAATGCCATTATTGACAAAGCAACGGCCGAGGAAATGAACAAGATTTTCTTTGAAGTGGTGATTGCTCCTGATT
>JBBSCW010000248.1:0-5400 GCA_038249855.1 Bacteroidales bacterium | reverse complement strand
GTAATTCAAACTCCATTTTTTGTAATTCCTCGAAATGTTCATCCTTTTCATCCTTGCATTGCACATAAACTATAGTATCGTTTGGGCAAAGTCGAGCTAAGGTATCAATGTGACTGTCAGTATCATCACCAGCCAAGTAACCATGATGCAACCATAAAATATTATGAACACCAAAAAATTGTTTCAGATTCTGTTCAATTTCATCAAGAGTGCCATCGTTTCTGTTTTTCGACAATAAACAAGTGCTCGTAGTAAGTAAAGTTCCTTTTCCGTCCGATTCTATACTTCCACCTTCCAGAACAAAGTCTTTCATGTCCCGATACTTTGACTCATAAAAAACACCTAATTCATTTAGTTTACCTGTAATTTGATTGTCCAACTGCGCATCAAACTTCTTTCCCCAGCCATTGAATGTGAAATCGTAAATGGTTCTTTCCCCATTCTCGAACACGCTTATTCCTCCGTGGTCTCTTGCCCAAGTATCGTTGGATGGTATTTCGACAAGAGTAATTCTTGTATAATCTACATTTCCCAACAATGCCTTAACATGAGGAGTATTTGAACATACAATCAACAGATTTTGGTGTTTAATTATTGCCAAAGCAATGTTTTTGAAGCATTCGTTCACTTCCTCGAGCATATAGTTCCAATCGGTATTGGCATGTGGCCAGGTAAGTTGTACAATGCTTTGTTTTGCCCATTCAGCAGGGAGTATTTTGTTTAATGGCATAAGGACCTTCTAAGAAGCAATCCACCCCAAGCCCCTAAATGGGATGTTAAGAGCGGTTTGCTGGATTTGTATATATAAAGAGATTTTCAAGAGTTTAAAGTAATTACACATCCCCTTTAGGGGCTTGGGGCAGTTTCTAATTTGTTTTATTTAATCTCGATAATCTTTACAGTATTTAATTTCAAACGCACTTTTATCCATTTATTCACACTAGCAATTTGACTTTTACCATCGCCATCCCATTCAACAAAGAAGGTTGGAACAGTATCTTGTCTGAAATTTTTTGTGTTTGTAAATACGGAGTTACTATACGAAAACTGTTTGATTTTCGGATATTGCGTTTTAATCTCTTTGGCAATCTGGATTTCATCAATCTTTCTCATTCTTCCGTCTGCAAGTTTGTCTTTTAACTCATTGATTATGGAGTCTTTCTTTCGCAGAGCCAGTTCCTGTTTATCAAACAAATTTGTAATGATTCCCCCATTGGCATTGATGTCGAAGTTACCACCAGTTTGTTTTATTACCAATTTTGCGTCAGCTAGATTAAAGTCGAGTAGTCTTGCACGTAGATAGTCTATTTGTTTTTTTGAAAGTTCTTTACCTACTAACGATATAGATATGTTTTTTTCATTCCTAGAATAGTTACGGTTTGATTGAATTATTTCAACATCGCTGAATATGTCCAGTTTTTGAATTTCTTGTACATACTTAATAGCTTGAGAATTAAATCGGGTTTCATTCACCATGTTCCAGGCTATATAGATACTTGGTGCTATGACAATAATTGAGAAAATCGTGATAGTTCTTTTTACGATTCTGCGTCGTGCCGGATTCACGAATTTTATTGTAGAGAATCCCAAATATCTCACCATTAAGAAGGTGGCCAAAGCAATAAAGAATGAGTTGATAAAAAACAAATAGAAAGCACCGAAGAAATAGCTTAACTGCCCACTCGCCAATCCATAACCTGCTGTACAAAGCGGTGGCATAAGAGCAGTAGCAATGGCCACGCCAGAAATTATGGTTATTTTACTTTCTTTTCTCGAAGCGGCCACTATACCTGCCATGCCCCCAAAAAATGCAATTAGAACATCAAAAATAGTGGGTTTGGTACGCGCTAAAAGCTCTGATTGTGCATCACTTATTGGACTGACTAAGAAGTAAGTAGTGGATGCCAACAGACTTATTATCACCATTGTAAACAAATTCCGTAGTGAATTCCGAAGCAATACATTATCATCAATCCCAATAGCCAACCCCACACCGTTGATAGGTCCCATTAAGGGTGAAATGAGCATCGCACCAATAACTACGGCAGTTGAGTTCATGTTCAACCCTACCGAGGCAACTATTACTGCAAAAAATAAAATCCAGACATTAGAACCTTTAAAAACGATGTCTTTTTTTATCGATTCTATTGTAGTCTCTTCATTGGTATCAACATGGATATTAGATATGTTTTTGATAAATATCACTGCCCGATGAAAGAGGGTTGTTGCGGTCTCTTCGTTTTGCTTATCCATAGTTTTTTTATATATATTGTACACCTAAATCCCATTGATACATGGCCGTCAAGATAAGGCATTAATAGGCTTCTGACTTGCGTAAGCCTGAAAGACTAAGCATTTATTAAATTCTCCGTCTCTAAAATTGTAAATCAATATCGTTTAAGTAATAGGAAAGTAATAATATCCTATAATCACATTAAAATAAATAGAAGACTGGAACGCTGATAAACGCTGATTTAGCGGATAAAAAACGGATAAGAATTTCGACAAGTCGAAATGATTTTCAGTCTATCATTGTCTTATAAGTCATGTTTGCATGACTTAAATCCGTTTTTATCCGCTTAAACCCTAATGCCGACTTGTCGGCACGTCGGAATACTCCGTCCGTGTTCTATTTCTTTTTGAAAAATGCGACATTATATTCTTACAATTACTTAGTTAGTGATTTTTTTTGAGACTTAGAGCCTTTGTGGCAATAATAAAAAAATAGCCACTAAGACACAAAATCACAAAGATCCACAAATTTGAAATAATATCGTAATCCTTAAATAAACGACATTAAATTGTAAATAGTAAATATCTAAATAGTAAATCCTTACTTACTCAATCTTCAACTCTTCAAGCAGTCTTTTTGCTCCGCCTACTTTATCCATCACAAAAAGCATATAGCGTACATCTACATTGATGGTACGTTGTAAGTCTGGCTCAAATACAATATCGCCACTCATGGCTTCCCAATTACCATCGAACGCCAAACCAATTAACTCTCCCTTAGCATTGAAAATAGGACTCCCTGAATTTCCACCTGTTATGTCGTTATTGCTTAGGAATCCCACGTGCATTTCACCCGTTTTAGTGTCGATATATGCACCATAATCATTTGACTGAATGGCTTTTTTCAATTCTTGTGGTACGTCGAATTCATAATCGCCTGGTTTTTCTTTTTCAAGTACTCCTTTTGTTGTTGTGTAGTATTTGTAACTTACAGCATCAGCAGGTTTATATCCACCTATTTTCCCGTAGGTCAAGCGCATGGTGAAATTGGCATCTGGATACATTGATTTCCCATTTTCCACTGACATTTCTAATAAACCTGCTTCGTAAAGTCTATTTGCATCAGCGATTTTATCCATCGTTTTGTTATACTCGTCTTTTTGTAAATCTTTCAGTGTAGAATTTATGTCTTTGTAGAATATAATTGCAGGATCTTTGTCGAAGTTGGCGTTCGACTTTGAGATTGCTTTTTTGAATTTGTCAAGTGTTGTGAATACTGATTTATAAAATACCGAATTTACATACTTAGCATAATTTCCCTTGAATTTTTTCTGTATAGTATTGTAAATCTCGGGCAATGCGTCTGCATCAGTTGCTTTTTTGTATTCTTCGAGCATTACTACAAAAGTAGCTTGGTCTACTTGTGGATAGTAATCCTTATATAATTCCTCAGCCTCAATCAAAACAGAATCGGCCGTTAATTTGCTCTGTGTAAGTTTATTGGCTTGCGAAGCTATTCGGGGTAATTCTACTCCCGAAACGAGTGATTCTCTCAAATATGAAATTGATTTGCTGTATGGAAATATTGTAGCGTAAGAAGTTTCTAAATCATTCAAAACATTCCCATATTTAGCTTTTCGGGCATCATTGGCATTCACCCAGTTGGCAAATACTTTTTCATCTTCTCTTTTGCGTTCGATAATTTTGAGTTTAGCAATAGCGTTGTTCATCCCAATGCTATTTTTCCAATAATTTGAACTTCCAGCAAATTTACTCGAATAGGCAATATTGATAGCTTCGTCTACTTTCATAAACGACATCCACACATCTTGTTTTGCCCCACGCACGTCAATTCGAGCTCTGTTGCCTGTTTTCATTCGGTTGTCTATTCCCCACGAACTCAAATATCGAGTTGTAGTTCCTGGATTTCCCATTATCATGCTGTAATCGCCCTCCGAATAGCCTTGCTTAGAAATAGAAACAAATCGTTTTGGACTCAAAGGAACATTATCCTTCGAATATTCTGCCGGTTTTCCATCTTTATCGGCATAAACCCTAAACACCGAAAAATCGCCTGTATGACGAGGCCACATCCAGTTGTCGGTATCAGCACCAAATTTACCTATAGAAGTGGGAGGGGCATAGGCAAAGCGAATGTCGGTATATTCATCATAAACAAATACATAGAATTCATTTCCCGAAAAGAAAGATTTTACCTGAATAATATACTTGTTGTCCTTTTGTGCGTCTTCTTTGATAACTTTAAGTATCGAATCTTGTTTTGTTTTGCGACTTTCTCCTTTAAGTTCCTCAGGAAGTTGCGTAATTACTCGTTCAGTTACATTGGTTATACTGACTAAAAATTTTACTGTCAACCCTGGCGTTGGAATTTCATCTTCAAGTTTTTCTGCCGTGAAACCATTTTTTAAATAATTGTGTTCCACTGTACTGTGTTGCTGGATAGCTCCATAGCCACAATGATGGTTGGTGAAAACCAATCCTTGGTTTGAAACTACAACTCCTGTACAACCATTTCCGAACACTATAATAGCATCCTTTAAACTGACATTGTTTTCGCTGTAAATGTCTTCGGCAGTAAGCGTGCAACCCATGCCGTTGATTTGCTGGATGTTTAGTTTTTTTATCAAGGGTAACATCCACATTCCCTCATCAGCTTTTGCTCCTAAAATCATCAAGGATGCAAGTAAAAGAATACTAATTTTTTTCATGAAATATTTAAATATAATTTGGTATTTGTAATTTGAAAAGTTTGGAATTTGGGTTTTGTGTTTATTGTTTGTGTTTGTTTGAAGGGTTTGGAAAAGTTTGAGATTTGAGATTTGAAGAGTTATCCCGCTTTGGCGGGATGTCACAAGATCCATTTTCTTCACATTATTATTTCTTCGCTCTGCATTATTGGCACATTATCCTATTATCCTATTGGCACATTGTCCTGCCGTCTACTCGTTTACTTGTTAACTCGTTTCCTATTTTGCCTCTGCCTCAGCCGACTCCGCTCACTCTTAAAATTGTAAATCTTCAAATTGTAAATTCTTAATTGCCTTTTCCTCCGCCTGAGCCTAATTAACTACTTATATTTGCAGAATCCCTAATTGCCTTCTCTTAAATTGTAAATTGTAAATCTTCAAATTGTAAATTCTTATTTGC
>JBBSCW010000247.1:0-5420 GCA_038249855.1 Bacteroidales bacterium | reverse complement strand
GAAGAGTCCCGAGTATTTATTGTTTACTATTTGCCGTTTCTATCTTCCTTAAATTCAATGACTAAAACTAAAATTTTATTTTCAAAGGTTTAGTGAACAAAATATATTCACTTTAGGTTTTATTTAGGAAACTATCTATTCATTTGGATTTGCTTATTTTTCTATCAGAAAGATTAAAACTTGTCCGAGCAAAAATGCAATCCAACGTTAGTTTTGGTCTCACTATGCAAGGCCAATCAATCATTTTCTTGTATATCAAAAAAACGGACAAGCCGAACACCGTATTACAAAGTAGGCAAGTTATAATTTATAAAATGACAACACAATTTAAATTAATCGTAATTTTATCGTTAGTGCCACTTTTATTCTCCTGTAACAATGCTGCAAATAAATCAACAGAGACGACCTCTGTAAGTGAAGAAGTTAAGGCGCCAATTTCTCAAGTGACAACTAAGGAGGAACAAGCCCAACTGACTCCAGATGCTGTATTACAGGAATTTATAGATGGAAACAATCGTTTCAAAACAGGTCAAACTATTGCAAGAAATCAAATAGAACAATCTAAAAATTCTGCATCAGGACAATATCCAAAGGCAGTGGTGTTAAGTTGTATTGATAGTCGGGTGCCTGTTGAGGACATATTTGATCAAGGAATTGGTGACGTTTTTGTAGGACGTGTGGCAGGCAATATTGTTAACGAAGATCTTTTAGGTAGCATGGAATTTGCGTGTAAGGTTGCAGGTGCAAAATTAATATTAGTGCTGAGCCATCAAAGTTGCGGCGCCGTAAAAGGTGCAATTGACGATGTTAAATTAGGCAATATGACTGCTATGCTATCAAAAATTAAACCGGCGATTGCTATTAGTCAAGACTTTGAAGGTGATAAATCATCTAAAAATAATCAATACGTGACTGAGGTGGCAGAAAATAATGTAAGCATTGCCATAAAAAATATCCGCGACAAAAGTCCTTTACTAAAAGAGATGGAGGACAAAGGAGAAATTAAAATCGTAGGGGCATATTATCATATTGATAATGCCGAGGTGGAATTTCTAAAATAGCCAACCTGACTGATTATTCTGCTTGAGTGGCTTTGTCATTCAAGCAGAATAATTATGTTGGATAAAATTAAGTATTTAACAGAGTGCTTGTTTGAAGTGTATGAAATAATCGTTATTTGAAGATTTGAAAGGTTTCACAATGACGGGATATTCAATTCTCAATTGTAATTCAAACGGTTAATTGTTAATGATTAATGGTTGCTTGTAAACTAACTTCATTATTTTCCGTCTACTTCTTACTAATTTCTAGAAATTCATTCCCTTTCAATTCATATACAAGCGGCTCATTATCTATCAAAGTGCTGAGTTCCTTTTTGTTTTCTATTGTAACAAAATTTAAAATTTGATTGCTAACAATGATTTGAGAGTTTGTTTTGGAAAATTCTAATTTTACGAATTTTTGTTCTGCAATATTTTTCAACCAATTTTGATTTTTGTCAGCATTTTCTAATACAGTATTTTTAAACCATTTGAGGGCATTGGGTATCAGGAATTGGATCTTATTAACTTGCCAATTTGAGTTGTAGAATTGAATGGTTGAAACCTCCACAGGTGACAGAACGGTATTGATTACTCCTACCAAAATCTCATTTTCCTCAATCTTTAACAATTTTATTTCAATTAAATTATTTTCTGTAGTTTTGGCTGTAAGATGTTGATTTATTGTATCAAGGTAAAGTATTTTCACATAATTTCCGAATCGGTTTTTTATGCTATCATTTTTGTTCGATTTATAGTATTCCAACATCTCAAAACGTTGCTGTTCAGATAAAGTAGGAGTAACAGAAATGGGTAATTTCAAAAAAACATCACTTATATTCTGCGAGTATATCACTTGTAGTCCAACAAGTAAAATTATTGTAGTTAGTATTCTAGTTGGTATTTTCAGCATTACTTTCATTTTTTTTTGATTTGTGTTTTCCAGTCAAAAACTCCCAATAATATTTAAGCATATCACTGACACTATTAAAATCTTCTTTGTATAAAACACCTAAACCTTGTGTAGTTTTGGCTTCTTTCAGTTGAGCCCTGTCGATGGTATGACTGTAAAACTTAGCACGAATTTTTCCGGATTCTGTAAGTAAAACCTCTAAATCGAAGTCACCAATAAGCTTACTGGCATTTGTCGACGTATTCAAATTGTCGTTGCGGTAGCCAAATTCTCCATTTAAAATAACTCTTTTATTCTGATAGTTTAATTGAGCTTTTATCTCATCGGTTTGCAATTCGGATTTTTGCCAATCAAGTCCTAAGGATAGATTGTTTGTATTTAAAGATTTCTGAATCCAATTATTCATATGTGCACTTAAAGTAGAGAATGCGAATGATGTGAAGTTATTTAGTCCTGCATTTTGGTTATTGTCCGAATTATCTGGAGTATAAAATTTACCAAGCACCAATAAATAAGCTATTTGCCTATTAACCATTTCTTCTGTATTGATAATACTCTTTACTATTTGGCGTCTACTTTCATCGCTCGCTGGCAACTCTATTTCAAACTTTATAGTTGGTTTCATCAAATCCTCGGTAAGATTCAAAACACAATTAACTGGAACGCTACCTCTGCTGGTAGTCAAGTTTGCATCATCGATTAAATCACTAAGCGAGGCAGTAAGTGAGTACAAAGCACGTATATTTACTTGTGCGTCAAAAGGATTTCCTGTCCATGAAATAGTACTTCCTTGGTCGATTTTAAAGTCCTTTCTGATTAAAGTTTGCAAGGTAAATAAGTAACTTCCAACATCGATGACATAAGTCCCATAAAGTTTTAAGGCCGAAAATGAATCGAACTGTACGCGTAGACTGCCATTTCCCTTAGCTGAAATTATATCACCACCTTTGGGATCCACTATTAACTCCATTTGTGCAACGGGGGTAACATCAATCTGCATATCAACTTTTACATTGAAATTACTACTTGTTACCTTTTTTGTTTCGACTCTGTTGTCAACTTGATTTGGGCTTTCAAAGTTAATAAAATTATTATCGGAAGCAGATGATGTCCCACCCATCTGTATGAAACATTTAGTTTTGGGTTGCGAAATAGCTTTTATTATGATATTGGCCTCCTTGGTGTCGCCAAAGATATTGACAGTTCCTGTAGCATAAGCTTTTCCGAAAAAATAGTCATTATCGGTTGAATGTGTATTCATTGCCAGCATGTTCTTTGCAGTAATGGTTGCATTGTAGGTCATGTTGGCAAATAGACCGTCATGATGAATTATGCCATTCAATGTGCCTTTATTCCTTTCTTCGTCGTAAAGTTTTAGATTATTTATGCTAAGTTTATGTCGTTCGAGTTTTACTGTATCATTGAAATAGTAAGTAGTTTTTAACATCCCAATGGTAGCTTGTCCTTTGTCTATGTACGCTTTTCCCTTGAGACCAAGTTTCTTCATTGGCCCGAAAAGTTTCATTTTACCATAACCTTCGCCTTGCACATTATCAGCCACACCGGCAAAGTACTGATTTAGAAAATGAATATTTAATCCTCTTGCATCCAAATTAAGATCCAAAGAATCAAGTCGTGGAACAAAAACACCCTTGGCAACAACAAGCGTATCGTTATTCTTCTTGAAAACATCACCATCCAGTAACAGTTGTTTATTTTCCTTATCCCAAGTAGATTTTATATTGGCATCGCCCAATATAGTATGATTTAGAGCAATATCTACTACTCTCAAATTTGCTAAAAAGATGGGTTGATGCAGTGCTCTGACCATACTTGCTTTTCCTGAGGCAAAACCGGAAATAGTAAGTCCCGATAGTTTTATCAATTTTAGTACGTATTCCACATCCAAATCGTTCATTGATACGGTAACACTGTCCGCTAAACTTTTGGATGCCTTACCATTAATATGAATAAACTGTGTTTTTTTCTCGAAACGGAAATTATGAATATCGATTGTACTGTCAGTATTTAAGTCAATTTTTGCTTCGCTAATGTTCCAAATTGAGTCGGAAAGGATAACCTGAGTAGGTTGAATTGTCATTTTAGCCTTCATTTTGCCAAGCTCATTACTAAGTTTTGTAATGGTTTTAATCATTCCTGCATTGGTTACTTTTTCAGCATTTTGCCAACCAAGTTGTGTCGAAACTGAGTCTTTGGCAGCTACCGCAATTAAATAGAGTCTTAAATCAGTTTTTTTGTCGGCTATCTGAGCTCTTGTAGTCAATTTTAACTGCTTCTGAATATTCTCAATATCCAATGTAAGATTTTCTAAATGAATTGATTGGACTTTAAGCAAAGGAGCGTTGGCACTCAAGTTGATTTTGTTAGTTCTTTCATCTATAGTTCCTTTTACATTTGCAATTCCACTTAATTGGTAAGGTAAATTTAATACATCGCTGATAGCTGTAGTATTCTCGAATTGTAAATCTATATCTATGTGATTCTCAACTTTTTGATTTGGATTTATCTCAACTGCAAGCGATGGAAGGTAATATCTGACGATTTTATTAATAGTTTTCCCTACCGTACTATATTTGAAATCTCCCTTAAAACTACCGTTAACGAAGTCGGAATTAATGATGAAATTTGTATAATTATTTTCGATACGGCTAGTGAACTTAATCTGATCCACATTGAGTGTTTTATTACCATTGTTCAATGTTATACTATCGAAAAGTACATACCCATTAATATTATCCAACGAATTCCCCACCATATTGGTACTTCCACTGAATGAAAGCAAGGCATTTGGATAATTGTCGATAAAATTTAATGCCTGAAGATTAGTTTTGTCAACCCTTAATTTGAAATCGAATATTGGAAGTTTTTGTGTTAGGTCGATAACCCCTTTAAAATTAGCAACAATATTGTCGTCGCTCAGGTTAATTTCGCCATCAAAACCTGATCCATCATATCGTCCATCAAACTTTATGTCTTTGTAATCGTAGTTGTTGAATACTATTTCATCGAATTTAGCTTTTATAGTTCCATATATCGGCGTATTGTGTTTTTTTACTCCGTTTGTATTGATATTGAACGCCACTTTACCTAATTTCTTCTCAGAGAGCAGTCTACCCAACTGAAAATTAGTAGATTTTACAGTTCCATTGTATTTCAAATCCATCAATCGATTTTCTAATTTCAATAAAATATCCGTAGAAATACTTCCTAATTGGGTATTCAAATTCCCATACGCTACTAAGTTGCTGAAAAAGCCAGTGATATTACCTGAGTATTTAATCTTGCCCAGTTGATCCAATTCTTTAGGGAGAATTACTGGTTTTTTACTCAGTCCCGAGGCGATGTCCTGAATTACGAATTTATCTGCTTTCAGCTCATTAATTTGTCCATAAATAAAGGTTTCCTGTATATTGGGCAGTCCACTTAATTCTAAATCAGCATTTAAT
>JBBSCW010000246.1:0-5433 GCA_038249855.1 Bacteroidales bacterium | reverse complement strand
CCAATTGAGAAATTTTCCCAATATGCTACTCACTCCATAGATGGCTGTTTCCTTAGCCAACTTTTTCATCTGTTTTTCAGCCATGAATTTCTACGCCGCTTGTTTAATTATTTTTATTCCTGAATTTCGATAGAATATTGTCTATCCATTTTATGGCAGTTGTTGGCTCAAAATCGCTCTCCTTCAAATATCCAGCTTCCATAAGTAACCGGACAGTTTCCTCTACATCTTCGGTTTTAACTTGAAGCTTTGCACCTCCGTTGGCATTACCAATGTAAACTTGATTGGTAATCTCGTCTTGCCCAAAACATTGTATTCCATACGATTAGAGAAATGACTTAGCCATTTCGTAATCTGTTGAATTACTAAACGATCTGATAGTTACTAAATTACTCATAAACAGTCATATTTATTTGATGCCTCGTGATTTCTTAATGTTTTCATAAGCATCGTTAATTGATCGGAATTTCTCAGTAGCCGATTTATTTACGTCATCTCCCAAGTCATTCACTTTGTCGGGATGATATTTCATGGCCATACGCCGATATGCTTTTTTCAGTTCCTCATCGGTTGCATCGGGTTCTATTTCGAGCGTTTTATAAGCCCAATTGCTGTCAGTTTGTTTGGTAAATGGTGCATTGATGGAAATAAAGTCGGCCTGAGATATACCAAATATATTTGAAACCTCCTGAATCATAGCTGTTTCAGCGGGATGGATAAAACCATCAGCGTAAGCCACGTCGAACAAGAAACGAATTAACTGCAACTTGGCCGAATAATTCATATATCGATTAATTTGCATGGAAACCTCACGCACATCAATGGGTTGATTCAGTAAGCTTTTCAAAATCTGTAAGGCTTCCAATGATCCTTGTTCACCAAAGTTTGCAACCAAGAATTTCTTGACAACATTCAACTCTGATTTGCTGGCATTGCCATCGGCTTTCATAATACAAGCCACTAAAACTAACAAACTCATTTTAAAATCAGACTCTTGAGTTTTTTGTTCGTTTCGAGTACTTGTTACTCTTAAAGAAGTACTGCTTGACTCGTCGAGCAAAGAACCAATTGTAAAGCCTATCAACGCTCCAATAGGACCACCAAAAGTCCAACCTAAGCCACCACCAATCCATTTTCCAAATCCTGCCATAAATATTTATCGTGCTAATGTTTAAGGACACAAAGATACGAAAAGTAAATTATTCGACCGTAATATTATTTTATATATCAAACTATTGTAGCATTTTAGTACAAAAAGGAGTTACTTTAAAAAGCAACTCCTTCTATTAAAATTTAAAACTTGGAATCAGAACTTTGCTCAATTCTTTTCTACTGTTTTTAATACATTTTGATCTATGTCCACCGTGTATTTTTTGCGCAAGGTAGCTATCCATTCTTTCTCCAAATATTCTTGATAATCAGCAGTTACCAACCCTCTTACGTCAGAATAATCTTCTGGACTGAATTTCAGGTTTTTACCAATTGCAAATATATAAGGATATTCTTCCGTTGGGGTATATTCTGCTTTTTTCATTTTAAAACCATATTTATCCACAGCTTTATTTTCGCCTTCAACAAAAATTCCTTTTTCTATTTTTACATATTGTATACTATCGTTCAGCCTATTACGTAGGTATTTGTCAATAGAATCATTGTGCAAGTTTTTAACAAGACTTTTTGCTGTTTTGAAGGTCGCCTTATCTTTACAATAAATAATCCGTCCTTTATAATGAGGTTTTTCCCATTTGTAGTCCGATTTATGGTTGTCAAAATACTTGCTTAAACCTTCGGTGTCTTTCGATGCTTTTTCCCAAACTTCATTGTTACTTATTTCAAATAATAAAATCCCGTCGTGGTACTCGTTGATTAAGAATCTGAAATCATCATGCTTGTTTTCTAATTGACTGTCTTCGTAAGCCATTAATTCTTTCTCGACATAAGCATCGAATTTTTCTTTAATAGCATTAGCAGCAATTCCGTTATCGTTTTGATTGTTCTTTTTCAGATATTCAGCAAAATCACTTTGAGAATATTGTTTATTGGCAAAAGTAAACAATGGTTTGTCGAGTTTCGATATTTCAACCAAAAATACTGAGTCGGAAATAGATTTGTTATTCAACAATTTAGAGAATTCATCTAAATTTGGAGTATTGGCTGCAAAGTTGTAGTCCTTAGCAAGTTTGGCAACGAAAGATTTTAAACCAAAATTAGCTCTTTCGTCACGTTTCACTTTTTGTTCGAGATCGGTACGCAAAGCTTCATAAGATTCTATTCCTTTTTTGTCCAATAGTTTGATAATATGCCAGCCATAAGCCGATTGAATAGGAGCGGAGATGTCGCCTTTGTTTTTTAAAGCGAATGCTGCAGTTTCAAATTCAGGAACCATGCGTCCTGCGCCAAACCAAGGCAATTCACCATTTTTAGTTGCCGAACCGCGATCTTCAGATAATTCAGAAGCCAATTTACCAAAATCACCACCATCGTTAATTGCCTTATAAAGTGAATCGATAGAAATTTTGGCAGCTTTGTTTTTGACATCATCACCCTGAGCGGTGAAACGCATGATGTGCGATACCAATACCTCGCCTAAGCTATTTCTTCTGTTCTGTACCTTAATAATATGATAGCCAAATGCCGTGCGAACTGGCTTAGAAATACTGCCTACTTTGGTATTGTAAGCCATAGTTTCAAAAGGATAAACGGTGCGGAAAGAGGATATCCAGCCAATGTAACCGCTGTTTTGTTCCGCCGATTCATCTTCGGAAGTTGCTTTCGCTACTTTTCCGAAATCTTCTTTTTCTAATCGTTTGGCAATGGTATTGATCTTTTTCCAAGCAGCCAAAGTATCAGCAGGTGCAACCGATTGTGGTATACGAATGAGAATGTGGCTAACTTCCACATCTTCCTTCATTCTTTCGTAAGCTTCTTGCAAAACCTTTTCATCCACCTTAGCGTCAGTTAAATAAGGCTTAGTGAGCTGTGAGCGATAGCCAGCTAATTCGCTGATAAATGATTTTGTTGTGTCAATTCCTTGCGTTTTAGCTTCTTCCACTTTGAGCTTGAAATTAACGAATAAATCAACATACTCATCAAGTGTTTTTTTATCCAATGAATTGTTTGAATTGTTCTTATTATAAATATATTCAAACTCCGATTTCAAAACAGGTTTCCCATTTATTTTCATTAAAACCGGATCGGCTGCCTGTACAAACATTGTTGCCGAAAACACGAAAAAGGCAATTAAATTAATAGAAATTGATTTCATAAATAATTAATAATGATGAATTCTTTAAAATAATGTATAATGAATATAATAATTGAAATGCTAATGCAAGAGATTATAACGTAGAAATACTTACAATGTTATTTGTTGACAGTTTTATTTCTGTAAGTTTTAAATTGATTTAACACTTACTCGCCTCGACTATAATTTGGTGCTTCACTTGTAATCGATACGTCATGAGGATGATTCTCGGCAACACCTGCATTGGTTATTCTCGTAAATTTAGCTAGATGCAAATCACCGATAGTAGCAGCGCCACAATATCCCATACCAGCACGTAGTCCGCCAATCATTTGATAAACAACTTCATACAATGAACCTTTGAAAGGAACACGTGCAGCTATTCCTTCGGGAACTAATTTCTTCATATCAGCTTCTCCATCTTGAAAATAGCGGTCTTTTGAACCCTTTTCCATAGCTTCGAGGGAACCCATTCCCCTATAGGATTTGAATTTACGACCATTGAAAATAATAGTTTCGCCAGGAGATTCTTCAACGCCTGCCAACAATGAACCTGCCATAATGGTATATGCACCAGCAGCCAAAGCTTTCACTATGTCACCTGAATATCGGATTCCACCGTCGGCAATTACAGGAATATCAGTTCCTTTTAAAGCTTTAGCCACTTCGTAAATGGCTGATAATTGTGGCATTCCTACTCCGGCAATAATGCGTGTAGTACAGATAGAACCTGGGCCGATTCCAACTTTTACAGCATCGGCTCCTGCTTTTGCCAATGCGAGTGCAGCTTGCCCTGTGGCTATATTTCCGACAATAAAATCAATCTCCGAGTATCGTTTTTTTGCCTCAATCAAGGTGTCAATTACTCCTTGAGAGTGTCCATGAGCTGTGTCAATCACTATAGCATCGACTCCTGCATTAACCAATGCTTCAATTCGGTCGAAAACGTCCGCTGTAACCCCAACACCAGCTGCTACTCGAAGTCTTCCTTGTGGATCTTTCGAAGCCATTGGCTTGTCTTTGGCTTTGGTAATATCTTTATAAGTCAATAGACCAACCAATTTGTTGTCCTTGTCAACTACGGGAAGCTTTTCAATTTTGTACTGTTGTAAAATATCGGCAGCTTCTTCCAGATTAGTAGAGCGTGAAGTCGTAATAATGTTTTCCTTAGTCATTACATCGTCAATTTTAGTGCTCATATTACGCTGAAAACGCAAATCACGATTGGTAACAATGCCCACTAAAATAAGTTCCTCATCAACTACTGGAATTCCACCTATCTTATATTCGGCCATCAAAGCCAAAGCATCGCCCACTGTAGCTCCTTTGTGAATAGTTACAGGATTGGAAATCATTCCATTTTCAGCACGCTTCACAATTTCAACTTGTTTGGCTTGGTCGGCAATGGGCATGTTTTTATGAATCACTCCTATGCCTCCTTCACGGGCAATTGAAATTGCCATTTTTGCCTCAGTTACAGTGTCCATGGCAGCCGAAATAATAGGTACTTTTAGTTCTATACGGCGTGAAAAACGGGTTGACAAATCTACATCGCGTGGAAGTACATTCGAATAGGCGGGAATTAATAAGACATCATCGAATGTTAAACCTTCGATTTGGACTCTTTCGGCAATAAATGACATAGGATATTATTTTAGTAAATAAAATTTATTTGAAAATCAACAAAAGTTGCTATGAAAAATTATTGCCTGCAAATGTACGCATTTTTGTTATAAAATGAATTAATAAACATGCAAAAAATCACAAAACTATCTTTCATCTATCTCGCAAGTGATTGATTGGGTATCTATTTTGATTCACTATTCAATTTTTTCTAATAAAAATTATTCATAAATATAGAATTTCAAAAAAAAGCTATATCTTTGTAAACTAATACAAGTAGGTAGTATATTATGAAACTCAATAAAACAACAGAATACGCCTTGCGAATTTTGATTTATATGGCTAAAAAACCATCAGAACTTTATACTGCAGGCATGTTGGTGGAGGAACTCAAAGTTTCGGACAAGTATTTGAGGCGAATTATGACCGATTTGTCTAAATCTGGTTTTATCAAAAGCACTCAAGGTCGTATTGGAGGATATAGTTTTGCCAAAGACCCGAGTAACATTTTCTTGCTTGATATCATCGATGCAGTTGAAGGGGCTGATAAATTGAATGGTTGTGTG
>JBBSCW010000245.1:0-5455 GCA_038249855.1 Bacteroidales bacterium | reverse complement strand
GGTCGTGCAGGTGAGCCAGATTCGCAAAATGTATGGAGCAATCTTATTTATTTAGCTTGTAATTCCGAAAATAATTTTGTACCCTCGTTGCCCTCCGAAAAGGCTGATTTAATTTATTTATGTTATCCCAATAATCCCACGGGAACGTCACTTACCCACGAACAGTTGAAAGTTTGGGTGGACTATGCCAAAGCCAATCACTCGGTTATCCTTTTCGATGCTGCTTACGAAGCATTTATTACCGAGGAGAATGTGCCACATAGCATTTACGAAATTGAAGGAGCGCGTGAAGTGGCTATAGAATTTAGGAGTTTTTCGAAAACTGCAGGATTTACAGGCACTCGTTGTGGTTATACGGTTGTTCCAAAATTACTTATTGCATTTTCTGATACAGGCGAAAAAGTAGAGTTGAATAAATTGTGGAATCGCCGTCATAGCACCAAATTCAACGGAACCTCCTATGTGGTGCAACGAGCTGCCGAAGCAACTTACAGCCCGGAAGGGAAAAAACAAGTACGTGCTTTGATTGATTTTTACATGGAAAATGCACGTATCATTCGTCAAGCCCTGATTGATAACGGTAACACTTTATATGGAGGACTGAATGCTCCTTACGTGTGGGTGAAGACTCCTGAAAATATGAGTAGCTGGGAATATTTCGATTATTTGCTCAAAGAAAAAAATATAGTCTGCACTCCTGGAGCTGGTTTTGGACAAAGTGGAGAGGGGTTTGTGCGTTTTTCGGCTTTTGGAAGTCGTGAAAATACCATAGCAGCCATGAATAGACTATCGGAATAAATCGAGTATAATTATTGTAAATAATTCCTGCTTGTTAGAATTACTCATTTTGATTAGTTTTTATCAATAAATTGCGAATTGCAAATCGGTCTGTTATGAGTTCGGAGAATTTTTATAGTAAAGGAACATACAGCTTTATAGGCTTAACTTAGTGCGTAAAAGCTTGTAACCCGATTGGCTAATCTTTATTTGATGGCTATTTTTCAAGGCAAGTTGCTGACTTTGTTTGTCGTAAAGTTCTATGCGTAAAATGGATTGCACATTTACGATACTGGAACGATGAACTCTAACAAACAGATTGTCAGGCAAATGTTCTTCAAAATATTTCAAGGTTTGTTCTTTCATAAATCTCCCTGTTGTGGTAAATATCTGCACATAATCACCATCGGCCTGTATGTAAATAATGTCTGGAATTAATATAATGTGGATTTTAGTTCCTGTTTTAACGGCAATTTGGTCAATAAGAACCTTTTCTTGTTTGTCACTTGTCACCGCTTCTTCAATTTGATTGCTTTCAATTGATTCAAGTTTGATAACATTGTTTTCATTGTTTGTAACAAATAGAATAAACGATACAAGCAATAGAAAATAAACCAAAAGAGAAATTAGAATCCTAAGTGCAAGAAAAGCTAATAACAGTTTCGACAGCTCTTCGCCTAACACATAATACTCAAAAAGATAAGCGAGTGCTACGGTCAGAATTGTTGCCAAAGCTATAACAGCAGCATAATTTATACGGCGTTGATGAACAGATAATAACTCAAAGTTGCCAAATTTCACAATATTCAAGATGAGAATTCCAGTAATTGCGTAAAGTGAGCTATATGCCAAATTATCGGCAAGCAATTGTGTAAGTTCCAGTGTGGTTATATAGCCTAAGGACACTGTCTGCAAAAGGGCAAACAGTATCCATACGAAAAGATAAGCTATCAGTTGGAATTGGTCTCTGAAAAATTTATATAACATTGGAGATGAGCAGTTTTAATCTTTTACACTTCTCAAAATAAGAAGGATAAAGCAAATTAATAATTAAAAATCACCCCAGTTTAATTCCTTAGCTCTGAACCACCGAATACACACGCTCCGGTGATAACGAGTTTTCGACTCATATCAATGCTTTCGTCTTGTCTTCGTTGATCGTCAAAGCCTCCAAAAACTGCATCTACGTTTGTTTCTACTAACCAGTTGCGTGGTACAAATATGGTAACTGAACCAAAAACTGCATTTGCTTCGAGATGCGTTACTCCTTCTTTTAAAGTAGTTCTACGTAAATCAATAGTCATCGAACCAAATACTGCATTTAATTCGCCGCCTTCAAATTCCGGTTCGAGTACGATATGTTCTCCACTACCAAATACACTATTTTTCTCAAATCCTTGATTGCGATTATGGGTTTTACGATATCTTGTCGTGGAATTGTAGGTATTTGTGGAGTCTCCAAGTCGATTAGGGAATAATTTACCTACAATTAAAACCACCCCTGCAACAATAAGTAAGATTGGCCAGAAATTTTGAGTAAAATTATCAATTCCATTCGGGAAAACTTCTGGAAAAGCTCTTATAATTCTATCTATCAAAAAGAAAGAACCTACGAGAAATAGAATAATAGAAGATACGAATTGTCTTTTGAATAAATTGAATACTCCGATTACAATTAATAAACTTGGCCAGGAAATAATCACCCATTTTAGTTGTACGGGCAGGAGGTTAAAGTTAAAGAGTAAGAAGGCGATTCCAATTAGAATTAAAATCAACCCAAAGCCTAAACCTTTAGCATATCCTCTTTGATACGTTTTTTTAAAATCTTGTTCCATAATATTTTGTGTTTTAAAATTTATGCAACAAAAGTAAGTTGAAACTTGAAACCAAACAAACAAAAATCGATGAACTAACTCATTTTCTCGGTGAGTGTAAGGATTTTTTCGACAAAACGAAGAAGGTTTTGGGAAAAATTGAAATTTAAAGTCGGATAAAGTACTTATCTTGTAAAATGATCAAACTATAATTTTCATTTTTCCAAAGAAGGGAAATCGACCTTTTTTGTATAAATCTCTTTAATAACTCGTTTGATATCAGGGTTATTTAAGCCCTCGTTATAGAAGAAAATTTCTCCGTTTGTTTTTAGTTCACGGTTAACTTGCAATTGCTTTTTTACAATTTCGGCATCAGAAATTTTTCCACTGACCATCATCAAAACTCCAGGACTAAAAAGAGTTTGCTTATTTTCAGCAGGTTTTATGAATGACTGCGCTGCCAAAACCGTATTTCGATAACTAATACTGTCACTGCGGTAAGATTGAACTGCTAATAAATCGCAAATACCCATGTTGACCCATTTTGGCCATTCTTGCATTAAATTATCCTTGCACCATGGATAAGGATTGGGTGCAAAACTTACCAGCATATCAGGGTGCAATGCCTTAACTGTTGAGTAAAGTCTCTTGCCAAAGTCATTGAGTATATTAAGTCGATAATTCACCCATGTCGAATCCTTAAAATCAGTTGGAGGAGCAACGCCCTGATGATCAGCTTTGTATTGTGCTATTGTTTTTGGGTCGTAACCTGAATTGATGCACATGGCGGGAAGACGGTCATCACCTTGTATTCCATCTACATTGGGATAACGTGTAATACCTTCCGTTATTAAATCGAGTATATATTGTTGTACGTAGGGATCGAAAGCATTAAAATAGTAGTCATGTTCATTGTAGTTTGCTGGTTTCCCATCATTACCAATTCCAATCCAAGAAGGATTTTTAGCAAGTAATGGGTTATTTTCGGATGTAGCTAACTTAATATCGGCCATAAAACCAAATTCATACCAAAAAAAGACCTTAATTTTACGCTTATGAGCCTCACTTATCAAATCAGCAACAGGATCGTTGGTATTGCTTTTCAGCGGATGATTATATGTTTTTGTAAACGGTGAGAGCATATTTGTGGAATCAATAGTGGTATAAATTCCATTGTTAAATAAAACTTCACTTGGATAAATAGTTTTATTCAGCGCATAAGAAACAATAAATATCGAGTTAAAATTCATTGTATCAAGCATCGAAACAAAATCAACCACATTTTGATAAGATTTCAATACATTGGTATATTGAGGATCTGGAACCCAAACACCACGCACTTCAGAGCTTTCATTTTTAGATTGAACGCAAGATATTTGTGCAAAAATTGCAAGTATAAAAATAAGTTTCTTCATTGATTTTATCATTTTTTGAATTTGTATTATGTTTTCCAAAACCATTTCTTTCTGACACTAATAACTGTAATTGTCATCATTCCACTGGTTATTACGATAGCTTTGATGACTCCAAACCAAGGCGTAATTTCATACACTTTGTTGATATAGGGCAGTAAACCTGTAAAAACCAAGATGGGAACAACTACAAAAGTACCTGCTACATAAGCTAACATTGGGTTTTGTCCGCTTTCAACAATATATTTGAATAGTCTATTGTTCTTAAAAAAGTCAATTACTATGGAGAAGAAAATCAGTGTGAAAATTGCCAAACCCACAGTAACAAAGAAATAGCTCATAGTGGCGTGATCTTTTCGTATTCCACCCTCAAAAGCTTCAAATACGTTTCCCAACAGCAACCAGGAAATTCCCCATTGATAAAGGCTAAAATACAATCGACTCAAAGAGTGTTTTGGATTGCGAAGCAAGTAAAAACCAATTGCAGCAAACAGTAAGTTGAGAATGATATTTAATTCGAGACATCTCGAAAAAAGACAAATAAGATTGCTGAGAACAAAGCCTAACATGAGCAAGAGTAAAGCCCACATTTTCGATTTGTGGGGTAATGTTAATTCATGATTATCAGTTTCTGTCATCCATTTTACGAGTAAATCTCCAACTATGGTTCCTGGCAAGACTATCAATAAGTATTTCAGAAAATCCATCCTATACAACCAGCCTCCAGAAATATAAAGAGTCGATTGTATATTTTCTGGTAGGAACATTGCGGGGTTGAAATTCCAGAAGGCTTGATTCCAGCTTCCTTCAACTCCTGAGCTTAATCGGAAAGCAAAAAATAAAGCCATTATTCCTAAACGAGCCACAATGCTGGTGCGAGTAAAAATCCAGATAGCTGCTCCAAAGAAGGCCATATTAGCCAATACTAGAATTATTATATCGTTGTGCGAAAGCTTAAAACCTTCATTAAAAACAGTTGGTTGTGATGTAATATTGAAAGCAATTAACGAAACCAACAAGACAATTCCTGTCCAATTTAATATAGAATTCTGTTTTTCGCTCAATTTAGGCAATCGGACAAAACTAACAAAGAATAATAAAAATGCAATCAAAGCTAAGACATAATTCCAAGAACCACCCAAGCGATAAGGAGTGCAATGATAAATGGATATTGCAAATAAAACCAATAAAAATACTCGTTTTAAAATAGAAGGGAAAAGGCTCAAAACACTATTTCCTTTATCCAATTTCCGTCCCAGCGCCAATGGGAATGCGGCTCCCATGGCAAATAAGAAAAACGGAAATACCAAATCGACCCATGTAATACCTACGAAACTCGGATCGAAGGTCATATTGGAACGTGGTCCAACTTGAGCGTGGTACATCCATGAAGGTAGTGAATCGGCCACCGTTCCGGAAAAAACCATGCCTATAATTGCCAAACCTCGTAGG
>JBBSCW010000244.1:0-5465 GCA_038249855.1 Bacteroidales bacterium | reverse complement strand
GTTGGAGTTTTGCGAAACTGCTTATTTTGTGGCGATAAATGATAAGAAAATTGTAGGTAGTATTGCTGCCATTATCAATCCGGTGGCCAATAAAATTTTGAATCAGAATCATGCTCGCGTAGGTTGGATAGATTTTATCGATGACATTCAAGTTACAAAAGCATTGTTTGAAGCAGCTGAGAAGTGGGCGAAAAGCAAAGGAATGGATTCCATTCACGGTCCGCTAGGTTTTACCGATTTCGATCACGAAGGAACTTTAATAGAGGGGTTTGATAAATTAGGCACTTTAGCTACCATCTATAATTATTCTTATTATCCGACTCATATTGAACAATGTGGTTATGAAAAAGATGTGGACTGGAAAGAATATTTAATAACAGTACCCGAGGTTTTTCCCGAAAAGTTTTTTCGTATTGCGGATATAGTAAAACATAAATATAAATTAGAAGCTAAGCATTTCAAGTCAAGAAAAGAAGTAGTGGATAAGTACGCCATGAAAATATTTGAACTCCTTAACTTGTGTTATTCTCATCTTTATGGATTTACAAAGTTGAACGACAAACAAATAGCTTTTTATATTAAGCTGTATTTCAGTTTTTTCAGGCTAGATACAATCTCGATAGTGGTGGATGAAAAAGACAATGTAGTAGCTTTGGGAATAGCGATGCCAAGTTTTACGAAAGCACTTCAAAAAGCACAAGGAAGACTTTTCCCGTTGGGTTGGTTTTACATGCTTAGATCTTTGATGAAAAACGATTTAATTGATTTATATTTGATGGCTGTTCATCCAGATTATCAGAACAAAGGAGTTAATTCAATTGTTTTTGCTGATATAATGCCCAATAGTGCGAAAAATGGTTATAAATTTGCAGAGTCGAACCCAGAACTAGAAACAAATACTCGTATGTCGTCACAATGGGCAAGCTTTGAATATGTAAACCACAAGAAAAGAAGGGTATATACGAAAAATATTTAGAAAGCCAGCCCCCTAACCCCCGAACGGGGAATATGAAGCAGCTTTGAAAGGGTTTGAGATTCGCATTAAGGGTTTGAAATTTAAAGAGTTTGAAATTTGAAAGAATTTACAATTATTTAATTCACAATATTGTCATTTAACCTTTTTTCCTTTCATCTTTTTCCTTTTTTCTCCTGAGCCTGTGCCTATGCCTGTGCCTTATTTAAAAATTTTCATCATGATTCGTAAATTTGATTTCTTAGTTATTGGCAGTGGCATCGCGGGAATTAGTTTCGCACTGAAGGCCGCGCCTTATGGCAAAGTGGCTTTATTGTGCAAAACTACACTTGATGAGTCGAATACAAGTTATGCACAAGGTGGCATAGCCTCGGTAACTTATGCGCCTGATACTTTCGACAAACACATTGAAGATACATTGATTGCGGGCGACGGACATTGTGTGCTAGAAGCCGTGGAGAAAGTAATTCGGGAAGCTCCAGCCCAAATTCAAGAGTTGATTAATTGGGGAGTTGATTTTGATAAAGATGCGACAGGAAAATTCGATTTACATCGTGAAGGTGGTCATTCCGAAAATCGCATTTTGCATAAAAAAGATAATACTGGTTTTGCCATTCAACAGAGTTTGGTAGCTCAAGTTAAGGCTCATCCCAATATTGAGTATTTTGAAAATTATTTTGCCATCGAAATTCTTACTCAACATCATCTGGGAGATGTCGTAACACAACATACACCTGATATTCAGTGCTATGGTGCTTATGTATTGAATCAACAGACCAATCATATCCATACTTTTTTAGCTAAAACTACTTTGCTTGCTACAGGTGGAATCGGTAATGTGTATGCAACCACCACCAATCCTTCGATAGCTACTGGCGACGGTATTGCCATGGTACATAGGGCGCGTGGCGTGATTCGGGATATGGAATTTGTTCAGTTTCATCCCACAGGATTGTACCAGCCGGGCGAGCGACCAACTTATCTTATAACCGAGGCTATTCGCGGTTACGGAGCAGTTTTACGCACGAAAGATGGCAAGGAATTTATGCAGAAATACGATGAAAGAGCATCGCTTGCTCCACGTGATATTGTGGCACGAGCCATCGACAATGAAATGAAAATTCGTGGACAGGAATTTGTTTACTTGGATGTAACGCATAAAGATGCAGAAGAAACCAAAAAGCATTTTCCCAATATTTATAAAAAATGCCTCGAAGTAGGCATTGATATTACCAAAGATATGATTCCCGTGTCGCCAATTCAGCATTATTTATGTGGTGGCATAGTTGTTGACTTGAATGCTAAAACATCAATAAAAAATCTGTATGCAGCTGGCGAATGTTCGTGTACAGGCTTGCATGGTGCAAATCGGTTGGCATCTAACTCCTTGATTGAAGCCATTGTATATGCCGATGCGGCTGTAAAAGATGCAGTAAAACAAATTGACAGTATAGATTTTAATAGTTTTATTCCTGCTTGGGACGATGAAGGTACGAAATTACCAGAAGAAATGGTATTGATTACACAGAGTTTCAGGGAAGTAGAGCAAATTATGAATTCTTATGTCGGTATTGTACGCTCGAATTTACGTTTGAAACGAGCCATGAATAGATTGGAAATTATTTATCGGGAGACCGAAGATTTGTTTGAACGTTCGGTAGTTTCTCGTGAAATATGTGAACTGCGTAACGTAATAAGTGTGGCTTATTTGATTATAAAACATGCTTTACGCCGTAAAGAAAGTAGAGGCTTGCATTTTACCATTGATTATCCAAAATTGATGCGACACGATTCTTGATATTATCAACTATATGAAAAACACTGCTTTAATTATATTTTTATTCCTTTTTGGCGGTAGCTGTTTGTTGTTTGCAAGCGGTCCGGATGAGCCACGCACTGGGGTGACAAAGCCCGATGCCAACTGGACTAAAACTGAAAATGAAACAGCAGCAATCCCAAATCCACTTATTAATATTGCCGAAGGAATCAGTTATGGAACAACTTCGGAGGGAATTTTACTCATCATGCCCAAAGCGTCAAGCACCGTAAAACTTTTTGCCCTGACCGGCGATGTGGTATGGCAAGGAAATTTGGTGCAAGGACGGTTTTTTATACCCATGCGACCGGGAGTTTATTTCCTGAGAGTCAATAATAAAAGCTATAAGGTTATTTGTAGATAATTGAAATACAATTATATAGGTAATTTGAAAGAAATAATATACTATAATCACATTAAAATAAATTGAAGAATGGAACGCGGATAAACGCTGATTTAGCGGATAAAAAACGGATAAGAATTTCGACAAGTCGAAATGATTTTCAAATCTAGCATTGTCATATCAGTCATGCTTGCATGACTTAAATCCGTTTTAAATCCGTCTATATATTATCCGTTTTTATCCGCTTAATCCGTTGAATCCGTGTTCTATTTTTTTTTTGAAAAATGCGACATTATATACATACAATTACTTAGAGCTTTCTACACACTCATTTTAAAATTAATAATTCCATATTTTATGATCAAACATATTGTTTTCTTTGGATTGGCCGACCATGCCGAAGGGAAAAGTAAAGCTGAGAATGCTTTATTTATAAAAGCAGAATTAGAAAAACTGCAAGCTACAATTCCCGAAATTGTAAGTATCGAAGTGGGAATCAACCTTCCCGAAGCACCAGAGGGGAATTTTGATATAGCCCTTTACAGCCTTTTCAACTCCATGGCCGATTTGAATACTTACCAAGTACATCCCGACCATAAGAAAATTGCTGCGTATATTGGGAAAGTAAAAGTTTCTAGAGCAGCGGTGGATTGTGAGTAGCCCCCTAACCCCCAGAAGGGGGAATAAGACGCAGTATTGAAAGGTTTGAGGTTAAAACGTTCAGTGTTCAGCGTTTAGTGTTTAGTGTTTAGCGTTTAGCGTTTAGTGTTCAGCGTTTAGTGTTCAGCGTTTAGTGTTTAGCGTTCAGCGTTTAGTGTTTAGTGTTCGGCGTTTAATGTTTGGCGTTCGGTTGAAGAGTTTTGTATTAATGCTTATGGCAAATATTAGTATATTGGCACATTGTTTTATTTCTTGTTCTCTTTTTGCCTTAGCCTTTGCCTTAGCCTTTTGAAACTAATTCTCTATTCTGTCTTTGCCTTAGCCTCTTGTAACTCGTTCCCTATTTTGCCTGAGCCTTTGCCTGAGCCTTAATTTTTCTCGTTTCTCACTTCTAAATTTAATATTATGTGGAAAGATTTCTTTTATTTTTCCAAAGGTCAACGGATAGGTATCATAGTGCTGCTGGTTTTGATAGTTGTGGTAGTGATGCTGAACCAATTCTTTCCATTTTCTGAAACTTCAGAACTGCCTGTGGATGAAGAGTTCAGAACAGAAGTCCGCGAATTCAAACGTGGATTAGTTTCGATCGATAGTATAAACAAACAGAAATGGGACGAAAAATATAATCAACTCTACCCCACTGACTCTCCTAAATACAAACCCAAAGATACTTATGTGCTTTTTAAGTTCGACCCGAACAAAATAGATTCTGCTGCATTTGTGCAATTAGGAATTCAACCATTTATTGCTTCTAATATTTTGAAATTCAGAAGTAAAGGAGGAACTTTCAAAACAAAGGAAAGTTTCGCTAAAGTGTATGGATTGAAACCTGAAAAGTATGCCGAACTTGAACCCTATATTCAAATTGCTGAAATTGTAGCTATAGATACAATTACTCCAGTACCCAAAGTTAAACTTACTAGCATTATCGTGGAATTAAATTCGGCCGATACCACTCAATTGATGCAGGTAATGGGAATTGGTCGTGGATATGCAAAATCTATTATTCGTTTCAGGCAGCAAACTGGCGGTTTCGTTTCTATACAACAGTTGCACGAACTTTTTGGTATGACAGAAGCTAATTTTGAGAAAATCAGTCCTTATTGTAAAATTGATATGAGTTTGGTCCAAAAAATCAAAATCAACTCAGCCTCTGTCGACCGTTTGAATCGTCATCCGTATTTGTCGTTTTACCAAGCCAAAGCCATCTACGAACTCCGCCGAAAGAAAGCTAAACTCAATAACATTCAAGAATTGAAACAGCTTGAAGAACTTAGCACCGAAGATATTGCTAAAATAGAGGCTTACCTGAGTTTTGAGTAAGTGTTTTGTTATATTATTTTTTGAAATTAACTCCTAATTTTATATTGAATCCCGCATTTACTGTAATAGCAAATGTGGGTTTTTTATTTTTTTGAAAATTAGGTGATTGTTGTTAAAGTTTATTCGTATTTTTGTGAAAAAGAAATACTAAATCTATGAATATCGCCCAAATAGATACCAACCTGCAAAACCTGATTGCTGAATTCAATAAAGAAACTTTTATTTTCGACCTCCTCTTAGCTTATGGGACTCCAAAAGCAAGCATTGCCCGACTTCAAAAAGCTGGAGTGCAACACACTGGAAGTGTGGGCGAGGAACTGCATATACGGAAAAAATTGTATTTCAGCGTG
>JBBSCW010000243.1:0-5477 GCA_038249855.1 Bacteroidales bacterium | reverse complement strand
CTGCAAATCTACGCTCAGTCCTCTTCCTAAAAATATTTGTGGTATAATAAGCTTTGATTTGGGCTGAATGTGTGGATATTGGGATGAAAAATGCATTAGTGGGATTAAAAATTTAACTTGGCGGTAAGATAGTTGTTAGTTTAGCTGGAATAGTTTAATTTTGTAGGAATAATATTCTATAAAAGATGAAATCCAAAATTCCGGCATATATGTACGAAAAAGGCAATGTCATTCGCTTGATATTGTTTACGGCGGTGTTTGCCTTGTTATTTATCAATATATTCCAGCCGTTTAATTCACGCGATTGGTATGAGGGCATTTCAGATTTCAAGTATTTTTTCTTTTCGAGCCTTATTATTCTTACCGGAATGTTGGTGGTGGTAGTTAGTAGGTTGATTATGGTCAAAACCACGCGTAATCGTGAGTTAGAATATTGGCAATTCGGACTTCATGTAGTAGGTGAAGTATTTGCCATGTCGCTATTTTTTACTGCTTTCTCCATTTTCTTCCCCCGTGGTGGCGCTGATAGAGATTATATTGAAGTGTTTTTGAATGCCATAAAGAATACCAGTTGGACTTTATTACTTCCTTATTCTATTCTGTGGTTGTATTTTTCTTGGCGTGAAAAAAATACTTTATTGAAAAATATTACTACAAAGACGCCTGAAATTGAAGTCCATAAACGTAACCTCATAGCATTCCCTGACGAAAAAGGCGAAGTGAAAATCTCTATTGATTTAGATTCTTTATTGTATGTGGATTCTGCCGACAATTATGCGACCATTCATTACCTGAATAAATCTAAATTATCACATTATTTAATCCGAAATTCATTGAAATGGATGGAACTGAACTTAACACAGGAAACGCCTTTGGTTCGCTGTCATCGTTCGTTCATTGTCAACTTAGATAAGGTGAAGGTATTACGAAAAACCAAAGATGGTATTTTTTTAGAATTGGATGCTTTGAATACTCCGGACATTCCAGTTTCAAAAACTTACTACGAACGTGTGATGACTAAATTCTCAGATTATACAGTTTAAAATTCCATAAATGACATTCTCAGATAATAACGGAAACAGAAAATATAAGATTGGTTTTGCCTTGAGTGGTGGCGGTATTAAAGGACTTTGTCATGCTGGCGTGTTGAAAGCTCTCGAAGAATATAATATTTATCCCGATATTATTTCGGGTGTGAGTGCTGGTGCTATTGTAGGAGCCTTATATGCTGATGGTTACACGCCAGATGAGATTGCGGAGATGTTTCAGGATATCAGTTTCCGAAAAATGACCAGTATCCACATTCCTGAAGGTGGACTTTTCCGTATGAATGCGTTTGAAAGTTTCTTAGGTAAAACCCTGCGTGCTAAAACTTTTGAAGATCTGAAAATTCCAATGCGAATAGTGGCAACCGATTTAGACAAAGGTGTTTCGAAGATTTTTGATACTGGAAAACTTCTTGAACCCATTCTAGCATCTTGTAGTGTTCCATTGCTTTTTAGACCAAGAAATATAGACAATGTAAATTATGTAGATGGCGGTGTGCTGAAAAACTTTCCTGTTTCTACTATCCGATACGATTGTGAACAAGTCATCGGTATCAATGCTAGTCCGTTAGTAGCTGCAGAATATAAACTCACGCTGCTGGATGTAGCTTCGCGCACTTATCACTTTATGTTCAAAGCCAATATTCTTGCCGATAAGGAAATGTGCGATGTGTTAATCGAACCCGTAGATATGGGAAATTACGTTACTTTCGACACCGACAAAGCCCGTGAAATATACGAGCTTGGCTATAGCAGCACCATGCAACTTCTTAAATCAGGAATTAAAAACAAGATGAATGTATTTAATATTCCAATATCTTAGTAGGAAATCAGGGTGATTTATTAAGTGCTTCTTAATAAATTAATAAGAAATAGCTGTCATCATGCTACAAATTCCCATTTTTTGATTACATTTGCACCGAATTAAACAATAAACACTGTCATAATTATGTTTCCAGTATCAAATCGTTTGGCAGCGCTTTCCCCATCGGAAACGCTAGCAATGTCACAAAAAAGTAATGAGCTTAAAGCTCAAGGTATCGATGTGATTAACCTCAGCGTTGGAGAACCTGATTTCTTCACACCCGACCACATTAAAGAAGCCGCTAAACAGGCAGTGGATAACAACTTCTCTTTCTATTCGCCCGTTCCTGGTTATCCTGCTTTGCGGAATGCCATTTGTGCTAAATTGCAGTCAGAAAACGGATTAACTTACAAACCAGAGCAAATTGTATGTTCCAATGGAGCCAAACAATCGGTATGTAATGTTATTTTGTCTATTATCAGCAAAGGCGACGAGGTAATCATTCCTGCTCCTTATTGGGTAAGTTATCCCGAAATGGTAACCTTAGCCGATGGCACATCGGTTTATGTTTATGCTGGTATTGAGCAAGATTTCAAAATAACTCCAGAACAATTAGAGGCGGCCATCACAGCAAAATCAAAAGCAATTATCCTTTGTTCGCCTTCCAATCCAACTGGAAGTGTTTATAGCAAAGAAGAATTAGAAGGTTTAGCGAATGTATTGGCAAAATATCCTAATATTATCATAATCTCGGATGAAATTTACGAGCATATCAATTACTTGGGCAAGCACGAAAGTATTGCTCAATTCGAAAATATACAAGATAGAGTGGTAATTGTAAATGGAGTATCGAAAGGATATGCCATGACAGGATGGCGTTTGGGTTGGATTGCCGCTCCAAAATGGATTGCATCTGCTTGTAATACTTTGCAAGGTCAATATACTTCTGGTCCATGTTCAGTAACACAAAAAGCTGCCGAAGCTGCTTATACAGGCGATCAATCTTGCATTGAAACTATGCGTACTGCTTTTGAACGTCGCAAAAACTTAGTGGTTGGTTTGGCCCGTGAAATTCCAGGACTTAAAGTGAACGATCCCGAAGGTGCTTTCTATATTTTCCCTGATGCAAGTTATTATATCGGCAAATCTTACGAAGGCAGAAAGATAGATAACTCAGGTGATTTAGCTTTGTATTTACTCGAAGTTGGACATGTGGCTTGCGTTGGTGGTGGAGCATTTGGAGCACCCGATTGTATCCGTTTATCTTATGCAACTTCCGATGAAAACTTAGTGAAAGCTTTTGCTTGGGTTAAAGAAGCATTGGCAAAACTGGTATAAAAGTTACTTTCTATAAAAACAAAAAATCCGTTGAAGTCTTTTCAACGGATTTTTTGTTTATTGACTAATAATATCAGGTTTATTTTTTCATAATTTTATGTGTTTCTTTTCTTCCGTTTACTGTTTCAATTTGTAAAAAATACATCCCTGCATTTATCGAACTAATATCAAACATATTGTCGCTATTGGCTTTTATTTGTTGTATATGTCCCAAATTATCAAACAGTTGAACTTTAAGTAATTGCTCTGTTGTGTTAATTTTCAAAACATCACTTATAGGATTTGGATAAATGCTAATTTGATTCTCAACACGAGTATCAAGGTTTGTACTCAGGCAATTCACTACATCAACAGCATATTTATTGCTACCAATTGCTTGCCAACAAATAGAACTATTTGCCGATAAATCTAGTGTTTGTTCGGTGGGCGCCGAAACACCTCCATTATTATAGACTATACCTACACTCCAATAAGTATGATTGCTAATAGTATATACATAAAACCCTTCATTGTCTTTTTGAAGTGCAGTGCCTGGCCACGAGCCTGCCAGTGCTGTGCCAGTACCTTCCCAAACATAAATCTTGCATGCTGACCATGAATTTGGAGCTTTGAAACGTATAGTTATTGTAGTCGCTTTTGACAAAGCTGTATAAGTATTTGTAATAACCGATGATTTTGTGTCATTAAAATATGACGCAACTTTATAAATTGTTGTACCCTCAGCTAAGGTGATTTCGCCAGAATAAAGCGTAGAACTTTCGGTTGGTTCACTACCATCTGTAGTATATCGAATACTATAACCTGCTGGAGCATACATAGACATTTTTTGACCTAACTGATAAGTCCCAGTGCTAATACTCAATGTAGGAGGAACGGCAATTTGTGCTTTCGACCACACGGCATAGTCCGTACCCGAGGCTGCTAATATCCAACCAGAACCTGTAGGCGACCAACTTCCTGGACCTATTTTAACAGCCACCGATGCCGATGCATCTTCGAATCGCTTTTTTATGTAAGCAGCATATAAACCTGAGGTAGTTGCCACTTGCACTGAACTCCAAGCATCAATTTGATTGGCTTTACGTACAGCCATAATTGGGTCAATCTTATCTTTATAACTAATATAAGTCCGTGTTACGCCATCTTTTTTATAAATACCACCATAATAATGTGGAATAAACACGCAAGGAATAGCAGGATGTGTAAGTATAAAGGCGTAACCTTTCATAATATTATCACCGAGTGGAGCACTTGATTTCACAAAAGTATCGTGATTATCAACAAAAGTTACCGCATAATCAGAATAACCATAATTATTATATAAACCACCTAAGGAACTCCACGATCCATTAACAAAGGCACTTTCTAAATTATAATACTGTGCAAAATCGAAAGTAGCCGATGTTTTACCTGTGCCTTCTACCCAATTTTTAAGTGTTGTCGTATTTGAATCCCAATATTCTCCTACAGAAAAATAGGGGTTGCTTGCAGCATTGTATTCTCCCACATAATTTGCACTAAATCCCTTTGTCATATCCCAACGCCATCCTTCAAAGCCTTGTTCTTTGAGTTTAGTAAGATAGGTTTTAATACCGTTGCGAGTTTCAATACTAGTATGATCAAGATCGCGACCACCATCAAAGTCGTCACCCGTATCGGCAGCTCCACATGGTTTTGGTCCGCGTGAAGCTGTCCAGCCGTTATTTGCTTCATCTGTGGAAGTTATGGTGGCACAACTCCAACTTGGATTTGTAAAAGTTGTCCAGTCGTTTGTACCACTTCTATGATTTGCCACCACATCGGCAATTGGGTGTATGCCATTGGCTTTTAGCGCGGCTGTAGCAGCTTGCAAGTCAGTTTCACTTCCATATCCTGAATTAAAATTATGTAACTCGGTAGGTATATAGCCAACACCACCAGTTGAACGACTTGGAGGTGGCATCCATATCATGTCAAAACCAACAGCTTTCCATTCACTTGCTTTTGAGTAAATGTACTTGTATAAATTACCGGCAGTTTTAACCTTAGGTTGATCGGCTTCGTCCCAACCAAAAGATTGTAACATAATGTCGTTTTTAGGGTCGTTGGCAACTATAAATTGACCTAGAGCAAAAAATGCTAATAAAAAGACTGTAAATTTCTTCATGTGCTTTTCGTTTTTGATTATTTTCTATCAACAAAAATTTTTACTTCACCACCTGCAACATCAATATTCATTCCTGTGTCGGATACCGTTAAACTTTCACCAGTAAATAAATCATACCAAGTACCCGTTTTCTGAAAGTCGG
>JBBSCW010000242.1:0-5564 GCA_038249855.1 Bacteroidales bacterium | reverse complement strand
TTTGAACAGATGTTGAATTTGTTAATGACAAAATCAATATCAGTACAGTTGTAACAATTGTTAAAAGCGATTGGAGCGTAGTTGAATTACAGGATAAACCAAATTTCATTTATCTTAAAGCAATATGCAAATCAGATGCGGTAGGAATTTATTACTCTTTTGATGATAAAATTTATACGATGATGCGTTTAGCTTATTTTCCCGATAATAAAACAGTAATGACAGGGATGGTTGCAGCTTGACCCGATGGGTAAGGCTTCAATGCTATTTTTGAAAATTGTAAAATTGCTTACCTTCCAGATTCAAGAAGATTAAAATGGATCGAAAATAATTAATAAATATGGAGACTGAAAAAGAGAAAATGCTTTCGGGTAAACCTTACAAAGCATTTGGAATGGAACTTCTTACAGAAAGACAGTATGCAAAAGAATTAATTTTTGATTTTAATGCACTTCGTCCAGCAGAGATAGAAAAGCGAAATAATATTATTAAGCAATTGTTTGGAAAAATACTAGAACCATTTTTCATAGAGCCACCTTTCAGATGTGATTATGGTTATAATATTTCCATAGGTGTCAACTTTTATTCAAACTACAATTTGACTATTTTAGATTGTGCAAAAGTAACTATTGGTAACAATGTTTTTATTGCTCCAAATGTAAGTTTATTTACAGCAGGACACCCAATACATTTTGAACCAAGAAACCAGGAATTTGAACACGCATTGCCTATTAACATTGGAAACAATGTTTGGATTGGGGGAAACGTTGTCATAAATCCAGGTATTACAATTGGCGATAATTCTGTTATAGGAGCTGGAAGTATTGTAACCAGAAACATTCCAGACAACGTCATCGCATTTGGTAATCCGTGCAGAATAGTAAGAAATATCACAGAAGATGATAAAAGCTATTATTTCAAAAAACCTCGCATCAGATAAAGTACCTGCAGCCAACATGTAGTAATATAGCCATTAAGTCCCCCAGAATCTAAACGAACAAAAATAAAACGCAAAAGTCCCAAACAATGCGGGTTGGGTTATGGCTATACGATTTTCAGCGAAACCGGTTCTTAGGTATTTTTGTAGAATTTATGGGGTGTCCGCAACTTGATTTCAGGAGGATTTTGCCGCAAGTATGATGGGATAATTAATCTTTGGCAGTCCTTTCGGTCGGAAGGTGTAAACGTTAAATAACAATGCAGGGTTTTCGGTAATAATGATGCAAAGTTGTCGGTAAATAATGATGCAAAGTTGTCGGTAAATAATGATGCAGGGTTTTCGATAAATAAGAATACATAATTTGTGGCAACACCTGATTCTAATATTACATCTGAATCAGTTCAATACACACACGGATAAGGCTTGGCGCAGGTGGCGATTTTATAACTGTCTGCCCGGCGACAGAAGCTGATTGAAAAACTAATGATGAAGTTAACAACTTAAATCCAAATAGAAAATCGTCTGCCGTAACCGCTGCTGATAGCGAACCGCAGCCGAAGATAACGACGTCCCGCCCTGCCTTTAGATTTGTATTTTAATATTTTCATAAATATACTAATATTATTACTACTTTTCTTTTTTGCTACTTTTTTCTTTGTGAATTAGCGGGGAAATGTGGGTAACTTACATTCAATAAACCAACCTCCAGCATAAGCGAATTATCGTCCTGCAAGATTTTTAGGTCTATTGCAAGTTCTACTCTTATGCTGGTTTTTTGAACTGAGAATCAAATAGAAAATAGGGAATAACAGTCCAATTATTAAGGTCTTGATTACTTCAAAAATCAGGTTGATTCATTCACATTTTAAATGTTTAAAAACATGATCAGGTTATTTAAAAAATTTGTTGGACTGGACATTTCAAAAACATGGTTTGGTGCTGCATTAGTTAAAGCTGACGATCCATCTATTTTTCTTCATGAGAAGTTTACCCAAAAGCCAGAAGGATTCAAAAAAATGCAAGCCTGATTGCAAAAGCACAATGTATTGCTGGATGAACAAACGCTATTTTGCATGGAGTATACCGGTATCTATAATACGGGTTTGTTCCATTAACTGGTAAAAGCTAAAGCAGCACTTTAGGTAGAGATGCCGCTGAAGATTAAGAAAGCTGTTGGCTTCGAAAGAGGTACTGACGATAAAGCTGCTGCTGTAAAAATAGCCTGGTATGCCCTTCGCTATAAAGACCAGGTTAAGCTCCTACACCAAATTGACAGGAATATTAAAGCCATTAAAAACCTGATTGCCCAGCGTGACAGAATTGTAAATACCATTAATTTACTTATTGTTCCGGTTAATGAATTAAAAGAATGTGGGGGTGAAGAAGATGCAAAAACTTTAGAAAAATTGCAGAAGGCATCGGTGGCTGCTTTGCACAAATCCAAACTGGCAATTGAAGCCTTAATCGCCAAAACTATTCAGCAGGACGAACAATTAAATATTAAAGTAAAAAAATAGCCTCAATCAAAGGAATTGGCCAGGTAACATCGGTTGCACTGATGGTTTATACAAGAGGCTTTACGGCGTTTGAAAATGGAAATCAACTAGCCTGTTATTGTGGAGTGGTACCATTTACCAAAAGCTCGGGCACAAGTGTTCGGTACAAGTCAACGGTGAGCCCTTTTGCCAATATGAAGCTTAAGAAACTCCTGCATCTGTGTGCCATGTCTGCCATTCAAAACGACCCGGAAATGAAAGCCTATTTTGAACGAAAGGTTACAGAAGGAAAAAATAAAATGAGTGTTATTAACGCTGTAAGAAATAAACTTATTCACCGGGTATTCGCTGTAATAAGAGATGAAAGGAATTATGAGGATAACTATGTTAGGAACTGTGCATAACAACCAAAAATAATAATAAATAATAGTTTGTTTGTAACTACTCAGCCCTATAGTAAGCCAATAGGTTTAATGCTTCTAATGTATTACCCTGGTTTTTGATTGTTGTATCTATTACAGATCTGATTTTGGCAAACCTAACAGCGCCATCAAATGTTCTAAAGCAGCCCGATACTTTGGTTTTAACCTTAATCATTCGAATGGCTCTTTCAGATGCATTGTTGTCAAAGGGAACCTCGTAATCATTCAAAAAAACAAATACACTATCGCTATTTTTTCTCAGGCGTCTTATAAATGCGGCTAATTTTTTATGCTTCCCAGTTTCATCAACATCTAAGAGATGTCGGAAAGTTTCTTTTATAGTTTCAATTTCTCTATGGTAAATAAGTAATCCGTTTATCTTGCTTAATTTTTTTATTTCAATGGATTGTTCAAATAGTAATTTCAATTTCACACTCCAATTATCATTTTCAAAAGCATCTATAAAATTCACTAACTCCCTTAATAGATGAACGATACAAAGTTGGTGGTGGTTCGCTTTTGTTTTCAATTGTGAAGCCCAGCAATCACTTACTAATGTTGCATGCTTAAACCCTTCTTTATAATATTTCAAAACTGTATCATAACCACGATTCATTGATGCGGCAATAAATGTAAGGGCAGTAGTTTGCCAGGCATGAAACCAACCTTTTTTGTTAGCTACCTTGCTGCCAGTTTCATCCGCACCAACTACCTTGCTTTGCCCTACCCGGTGGTGTATTTGTTCGTAAATCGGTGTAGCGCGGATTGCAAATCGTGTAAGCATATTGTCTATAGTACCTTCGCTGATTGGCAAATTAAATACATCATTAAACAGACCTACCATGCGTTTAACGGGAAGAAATTGGTAAGCATGAAAATAGGCAACCATCGATTCTATGGCAGGGCTATATTGTATGTTTGAACTTAAGTAAGAAGGTAGCTTGCTGTAATTCATTAACCCACAGCAATTGCACTTCTTCTGATATGAACGATGCTCAATGTATTGAACAGCTATGGGGGGAATTACTACTTCTTGTTTGCTTTCAAATAAGCTGGCAGGCACATTCTCTATATTTGTGGCGCAGGTTTGGCAAAAATTTATTTCATCATAATCTATGATTTTATCCGGGGTAGGTGACATCTGCAAAGTCTTTCCTTCATGACCAGGCTGCCCGCCAGTTTTATTAACTCCTTTTGGCCGTAAACTTTTGGAATTACTCCTTTGTAAATCGTGGGACGGGCTGGTATGACTTGATTTGCTATTTTTACCATTCTTCAATAGTCGGATCTCTTCTTTGAGCGATGCTACCAAGGCTAAAAGATTGTCGTAATCAGATTTCTTTATGGTAATTAATGCTTCGATAAGCAAAGTACCGAGTCAAGATGCGAAATAAATAAAATAATAATCCACTAATCCACATTCTGAACTAATTTTGGGAATAACTCAATTTAATAGCGGCTGAGTAGTTACGTTTGTTTTAATCATAGAAAACTTGCAGCAATACTTTTGTTGCCTGTTGTGTTATTTGTTCACAGTTTTTGGAAGTCCAATTGTACGAAGCATTTCATTGGCTTTGTCAACTTTCTCCTGAAAAATCGGCATTGTCTTATACTTCTTTAAGCTGTTATTAATTCTAACAATCGGAATTTTTTTTTCGTTTAATTCTTGTATTGTTTTCATGTTCATAATTTTGGTAAAATTAATTTTTATTTCGTCTTACAACAAATGCTGTGTAATCAATATTTTTCACAAAAAATTCCCACTCCTCATTTAAAAGTCCATATACTTCAAAGTCCTGCTTTACTTCGCCAATGTATTTTGTAATTCCCATTCTATAAAGTCTTGTCCTTGCTGGTGTACTTCCCGTTGCATAAACCCAAACATCTTTTTCTTTGTCTGTAAATGCATAAACGGCTGAAACAATGGTTGCTAAAACTTTTTCACTATCACTATTATTTGAAACCACTTTGTCGTCAATATCATCTGTTGATAAGCTTTTGTCTCCAAACGCAAGGTTATAAAAACCTTTCAAGGACGTTTCACTAAACTTTATAAGTTTTTGAATACTGCCCTTTGGTCCTTCACTTACAAACACGAATACTTCTAACGAATCTTCTGCCTTTATTTCATATTTGGTAATTTCATTAAGTCAATTATTTGTCTAGTATAAAATTACAATTTTCTATTTAAACTTCAACCTTTAGAGGATTCTGGAAATATAGCAGGCAACTCTAAAATATGTAGAACAAACTCCAAAGCCCATTTTCTAACTGATTGATATTCAGTAAAACCTAATGCGCCTTTTTAAATATATGCTCCACATAGCACATTATAATATATTTTTAATCGACCCAAATTAGTAAAAATATGAGGCGTCAGTACAATGTTGAAATCTTATCTATTATCATCAAAATCTTTCCCTTAATTCTGTTCAGCCCTAAAATAGTCCTATAAAAATTAAACTCTTCCAAAAATAGGGAATTTACAAATTCATTACAGATTCCTTCTATTTATTTCCCAAATTAATATTCCATTTATCCCTTTGGTGTTCTATACTTCCCTTGGCCTGATTTTCTCTCTCATGGTTCAGAAACGGTTTTCTCCGGTGCCGGTGGCTGTTATCTGATGTATGGTAGCTTCCGTTTGAGGATGTCGCCGGTGAGCCCTTTTGCCAATATGAAGCTTAAGGAACTCCTGCATCTGTG
>JBBSCW010000241.1:0-5598 GCA_038249855.1 Bacteroidales bacterium | reverse complement strand
TAGAGACTATATTATATTCTGCCAAGGTTTTAATTATCGCCTCTTCTATCTGATAAATATAATTTTTGAGTCCAATGCTGAAATTTGCCAAATCGAAAATGGGATATCCTACCAACTGTCCGGGACCGTGATAAGTAATGTCGCCACCTCGATTGGTTTTTACGAAAATTGCATCATTGGCTTGTAACTGTATATAGTTGAGCAACATATTATGCTCATCACCACTTTTTCCTAAAGTGTAAACATGAGGATGTTCGCAATAAACTAGTAGATTCTCAGTTTCCAGTCCTTCAACTTTTCTTTTAATTGTTTCCTGAAAAGCAGTTTCTTGTTTCTCCCAAGCCTGATTGTAGTCAATTAAACCCCAATCAGTTAGTTTTATAGTATTGTTCATTTTCTCTTCTTTTTCTTGACTGGTTTATCTTTTTTATTGAAATTAACCTGCTTTAATTTACCCATCAATGTCATAATTCTTGACTTGCGACCTTGTATATACGATGATGGATTTTTTGCACTATATTTCCTTGGGTTAGGAAGGCAAGCAGCTATCAATGCCGCTTGTGATTTAGTCAGTTGATCGGCATCTTTATTAAAATAGCTTACTGATGCTGCTTGAACTCCATAAATTCCATCACCCATTTCTATCACATTCAAGTACACTTCCATAATTCGCTCTTTGGGCCAAACGAACTCAATCAGTACCGTAAAATAAGCCTCAAGACCTTTGCGTAAATAAGAACGCTGCGGCCAGAGAAATACATTTTTAGCCGTTTGTTGCGAAATGGTACTTCCGCCGCGTATCCTTCTGCCTTTTTGATTGTGTTTAATAGCTTTTTGTATGTCTCGCATGGAAAAACCATGGTGTCCCATAAATAGATTGTCCTCCGAAGCCACTACGGCTTGAACCATATTTCGCGAAATTTTATCAATACTGACCCAATCTTTTGAATTTCGGGGTAGTTCGCCTTGTATCAATGACTCCACGCTCCGAATAATCATCAGTGGAGTTACAAAAACGGGAACAAAGCGGGCAATGACAACCCATGAAATACTACCTACAAAGAAAATTATCGTAAAATTTCTAATAAGTATAACAATACGGGAGAAGAGATTTCTTTTATTTTTGGTACGCTTCATTATAATGTTTAGAGAGTAGAAAAAGTTTGATATTCAAGTTATTAAAAACTCTTCCAGTGATTTTAAATACTGTTGTAAAATCAATTATAAATATGGGAAAAAAGATCTAATTAAAAGGAGTATTTCAACCCAAAACCGGTGTTGATAACCGAAAGGCTTGGCGCTTTTTCGTCAGCATACCAGAATTCTTTTCGGTTTCCTTCTTCAATTAGGCTGTAAGCTCCAAATCCTGCACCATTCAAAGTTGCATTAAATCCCAGTGCCCAATGTCTGTCAATAAGATATTCGTATGTTAACTCGAAACGAATTGCTAAACCTGAACTTGAAGTAACAATATCACGTTTTCTACCCTGATTAAAAGAGTTGTCCTTTTGAATATAATACATGGCTCCTAAAGCAATATTGGAATAAAACATATTCTTGTTCAGAAATAGTATTCGTGTTGAAATGGATGGACCAACAAAACCATAATTTACTTTCCTCGAGATATTTCCAGTACTTATCAACTCATTGTTAATGTCCAATGAAAGCTTTGAACTGCTTGACCTTGAGTTTGAAAGGTCGTATTTTATTCCAAATCCTAAAGTAGGATTGTTGGGTAGAAAATAAGTCAATGATAAATTATTATACCAAGCATTAGTAAGTGGTTTAAAAAAATCATCATATTCAGAAGATAAACCGTAAGATAAAAAATATAATTTATGAAATATCTGTTTTGAAAATCCAGTATTATATTCAATTTTTAAACCAGAAGGATAATCTTCAATTGGATTGAAAAATGTAGATTCTTTTTGTTCTTGACCTAATAATAAAACAGTTGACAATATAAATAATATAACTAGTAAGAAATTTTTCATGATAATTTTTATCAAAACAGTATTAGAAATAAAGCAGCATTAGTTGTTTTTTACCAAGTTTAAAATTGCTTTGTCAATACAATCAAATTTGAATTTGAAACCCGATTTTATTAATTTATCTGGATAAATATTGGTGCTGTCTAATATCAGCGATGCTTCTGTTCCTATGAAAATAGCAGCAATTTTTACTAAAAACTTGGGGGCAGGAATTCCTATTTTCATATTGACACTTTGGCGGAACGCACGCATTAATACAGCGTTGCTTACAGGAAATGGTGCGCTGCAATTTACGACTCCTTTGATTGAAACATTATTGATAACAAACTGAACAATACGCGAATAATCTTCAATATGTACCCAGCTGAAAACTTGTTTACCGTTGCCCACTTGACCGCCCAGCCCGAAACGCGAGAGTAATAACAAAGGCTTGAATGCACCGTCTTGTTGATCTAAAACCACAGAGGTGCGAAGTGCAACTTGCCGAACACCTAGAACTTGTGCGTCAAAAAATGTTTTTTCCCATTTTTCAACCACCTTGGCTAGAAAATCATTGGCAAAATCCTGAGATTTTTCCGAATGCTGTGTTTTCTCTGTGTGTGAATATATGGCTGATGCACTGGCATTTATCCATAGGATAGGAGGTTGTTTGCATTGTTTCAATGCTTTGCCTAACATTCGGGTGCTATCTACTCTCGATTTTAAAATCAAAGTTTGATTGGCAGCATTGTGTCTGCAATTGATGGAATGTCCGCTTAAATTGATTAGTACATCCGAATCCTCGAGATGAGTTACTAATTGGTCGTGCTTCCAAGGAATAAACCCGCTCTGCCTAGAAACAATTTCTACCGTATTGCCTGCTTCTTCAAATGTTTTTTTGAGATAGCTACCAATGAGTCCCGAACCACCTGCAATAATTATTCTCATAATATAAAATAATGAATGTAATGACCTAAAAAAACAAAAGTAGAAATTTTATTTCTACTTTCAAATAACAAATAAAAGAACTTACTTGTGTCAGCTGTAAATTAAACATAATATTACAAAATGAAAAATGCAATATTTGTTCATTGTAATTTATATTTGATATCTGAATTACAGGTTTTAAGTCCCATTTGGGGGATTTAGGGGGATTTATTTCTGTATCTTAATAATCATATCATAGCCGTAAGGTATAACATCGTTACCAGTAGCTGGAAATCCAATTTTAGAAAACAAAATGAATTTTGCCTGCGAATTATTCCTTTTCATATAACTAACTGCCTCGTGCCAACCTACACATACTTGCGAATTATCCAAATAGTTAAAAGTGGTAGGAAAGGGGTAATCAACTGTATTCCAATTCGATATTGTGTCAGCCTTGGCATTTAATGTGTACTGATAAAACCGTGGAATTACTAAATCATTTCTTAGCAATGTATCAGCCTGATTCGTTTTATCGCCTTCGCTCACTAAATGAATATATAAACCTGATTTCGTTAACAAGTAAACATTTTCTCCCCAAGGGAAAGTTTTCGGTTTTTCGGATACAACTTTTATATTGTTGCGTTTGATGTAATCGGCTATTAATTCCTTCTCGGCTTTAAGTTGTTGGGAGTAAGTTGGATCGTTGTTATTTTTGCAGGACATTAAAACGGCTGAAAAAAACAATATAATAAGTAAAAATCCTGAAAGTTGTTTCATATTTTTTTTAAAATAAATTCGAGTGCAAATATCCGATTATTTAACGGATTTCAAAAGTTAAGAATAACAAATATAGAGAGTTGCGTTTTAATTATTTACAAAAACTTGCTCTGTGTTATTTAATCCGTTGAATATTAACTACTAATGAGGTGTAAGGTTTTATTTTTTCCCCATTTCCCTTCATGCCATAAGCTAAATACCAGGGAATTACTAAGTCAGCTTTAGCACCTTTTCGCATCATTTTGAGTGCTTCTTCCATCCCTGTAGGGAGTTGTTTTTTTCCAATAATAATCGTTTCTTTTTGCTCAAAAAGGAAATTGTTTTCGAGTGAATATACTCGATACATTACTTCACATTGTTGGTTCGTTTGAATGGAATTTTCCAATTCTGATTTTTCAATTTTATACCAAAAACCCAAGTCATGTTTCACATAATTAGCATTACTATTCTCCACATAATCCCGAATCAAACTGTCTTCGGTGAGTATCATTTTTTTATTGAGTTTCAATAAATTGATACTTGCGCTATCAATCGCTTCTGATTTGTTAGCAGGCAATTGAGGTGCAGGTCGTTGGCACGAAACTACGGATATTACAATGAAAATCTGTAAAATTAAAATGCTTATTTTCATAATTCGTTGATTAAATGAATTTTACAATGCCAACGTGCTTGCCCTCATATTAAATCAAAAGTTAATAATATTCAAGGGTCAAGCGACTATCAGTCGCTTAAATTGTTATTAAGCGACTGATAGTCGCTTGACCCATGTTTCTTCTGAATCTCTTTTATTTTAGATATTTATCGAATATTAGCAATACTAATAATATCGGAGAATACGCCAGCAGCCGTAACGCTCGCACCAGCTCCATAACCCTTGATCATCATGGGATATTCATTGTATCTTTCGGTAGTGATTAGCACAATATTATTACTACCTTGCAAGTCGTAGAAAGGATGGGAGCTATCCACTTCCTGCAAACCAACATCGCAGCGTCCCATTTCCATGGTTGCTACGAATCGCCAGCGTTTTCCTTCGGCTGCTAATTTGGCTCTTTTTTCTTCAAACTCCGCATCTAATTGATTTACAGTTTTCCAGAAATCGTCTAAACTCCCCTCGAAATAACGATCAGGTATGAATAATTTTTTTAGTACATCTTCTTGTTCCACTTTGTAACCAGCTTCACGCGCTAAAATTACCAATTTACGAACTACATCTTTGCCACTCAGGTCAATGCGTGGATCGGGTTCAGCATATCCGGCTTCTTTCGCCATTAAAATGGCTTTACTCAATGGAATTTCGCTGCTGATAGTATTGAAAATGAAATTCAAGGTTCCTGAAAGTACGGCTTGCATTTTCTGAATATGGTCGCCACTGTTCATCAAGCTGTTCATGGTGTTGATAATGGGTAAACCTGCACCCACATTGGTTTCAAAGAGAAATTTCACCCCTTTTCGTCTTGAAATATCTTTCAGTGTGCTATAATTCTTGTAGGACGATGAGGCTGCTATTTTATTGGCAGTTACTACCGATACATTATCCTGTAACAAAGTTTGATATAAATCGGCAATATCATGATTAGCAGTACAATCCACAAAAACTGAATTGAAGATATTCAAATTAATGACTTCCTGAGCAATGCGTGCTGGACTTGCATCCGAACCTTCACTATAAAGTTTCTCGCGATAATTGTCGAGTTGAATTCCACCACGATCAAAAAGCATTTTCTTGCTCGAAGCGATGCCCACCACATTGAGTTTAAGCCCGTTCTGAGTCATCAATTTGGGTTGTTGTTTCTTAATTTGTTCGAGCAAATTACTCCCCACTGTACCTACGCCTACTACATAAACATTCAGCACCTGATATTCAGAAAGGAAAAATGAATCGTGAATTACGTTCAAGGCCTTGCGAAGTGATTTTCGGTCG
>JBBSCW010000240.1:0-5606 GCA_038249855.1 Bacteroidales bacterium | reverse complement strand
TTGATTGAGCATTGACAATACCTACGCCTATCAGTAAAAGACAGGCCAATAAGAACGTTAGTTTTCTCATAAATTTACATTTTGTTTGATAAAAATTAATTTGCGTCTTTTCACGATTTTTAAAGAAAATCCCTGCAAAAACATGCTATTAATAATTAAAAAACAATAGGTAAAAATGACATCTTGAAATTGAAACAAAATAATAACTTACAATATGCTCTATTTTCACTCTAAAAAAAAGTTTTTAAAAGCATTTCTACATTAATTAATTTATAATAATCGATAGTCATAGCTCTATATTACTGTATTTTATGAATTTTGTATATTGAATTCGGCTCATTAAAGAAGCCGTCTTATTAATTTGTAAAATGATGGAAACTTTTTTTAAAATAATGAAAAATAAGTGAGTTAATAATCAACAATTGGATATTAATGAGAGATTATTAACTTATATTTAGAATAATACGACCATAGATACTCAAATTTGTTAAACCAATTAAAGGTTTTAAGAATCCATCTTTCTCTAATTTATTAAATTTATTAACTAGTTTGAGACAAATTCGTGCACTTACAACATATTCAGCATTTAGCATAGCTCAAATAAAACAGATGGAATATGTTAGTTCTCCATCCATAACATTTGAGTGATAATTCTTAAAAACTGCAGGTTGGATTATTCTAAGAAACCTTATACATATAAATAAAGTTTGTGAGGAAGAAATGAAGAGAAAAAAAAGTTAAGGTACAATCATTTGAATAGTTTGGGGCAGAATACTTACTTGATAAGGCGAACAACCGTTGACAATGATGCCATCGGCCTCCATTAATACATGATGGTCACATTGGATTTGTAAAGTGCGGGTTTGAAACGACTCGATAACTGGATGTTGGAGCAACCGACCCCGAAAAAGAGCAATAAGTGCAGTAATAATATCAATAAAACCCGGCGTTTTAGCCATCATTACATCTAATAAACCATCGTAAGGTAAAGCATTGGGTGTTTGTTTCATTCCACCACCACTGTAACAACCATTGGCAATATTCATGGTAAACATTCCTTCATGAAGTTCTTTTTCCAGCGATTTTATAGTTACCCAATGAGCTTTGTAGGTAAATACGGCCAGCAACAAGGAAATACTATACATGATTGAATGACTTCCAAAAATTTCCTTTAATCGATGAGTTAAGTTTACTACCGCAGCATCCAAACCAAAACCCAATGAGTTGATAAAGAAATGTTTCTCAGGCACACCTTCCATTATATAATCAACTCTACCAATATCAATCAATTGAGTTTTTGCATGCAGAAAAACTTCAATTGACTTTTTATAATCACCAGTTAATCCCCAAAAACGTCCCCAATCGTTGCCTGTACCGCGTGGAATGAGTGCGATTCTAAGCTGCGAAAAATCATCAATATTAGCACTAAAAATCCCATTAATTACTTCACTCATTGTACCATCACCACCCAGCACCATGATATTTTGGTAATTGTTTTCAACAAAATTACGAGCAATTTTTGAAGCATGACCTGCAAAATGTGTAATCCGAAATTCAAACGAAATGCCCTTTGATTTAAGCATTTCAAACAAGTATTTCCGTTGCTTTCTGTATTTCTTTTTACCCGATTTAGGATTGATAATTATAGCCCAATGATTTAATGAATCTTTCATAATCAATTTTTTCAACTAAATGATGAAAACTGGATTTCAGGCAAACAAGATATTCACCTTGATAAAAAAAGTACTTTCAAATAAGATTATTGTTTTGTCAAAATCAAATCCAATACAGTAATAGCAGCCATGGCTTCAACGATTGGAACTGCACGTGGCAATACACATGGATCATGTCGCCCACGGGCTTGAAGTTCAACTTCGTTTGAATTTACATCAACAGTATTTTGTTTCTTTGAAATGGTAGCAACTGGCTTAAATAAAACCCTAAAATAAACATCTTGTCCGTTGCTAATTCCGCCTTGAATGCCTCCTGAATTGTTAGTTTTTGTCGAAACGGCATTGTCTTCTATAGTAAAAGGATCATTCATTTGCGAACCTGTCAAACTTACACCATCGAAACCACGCCCATAATCGAACCCATGTGAAGCATTGATACTCAACATAGCAAATGCTAATCGAGCTTGAAGTTTATCAAAAATTGGTTCGCCAATACCAGTTTCCAAGCCTTTTATTACACATGAAACCACTCCACCAATAGAATCGCCAGATTTTTTCAGTTCGGCAATATAATTAATCATATCATTGGCAATTTCAGCTTGCGGACAACGCACAATATTACTTTCGATTTGAGATAAATCCGTAGTTGTGTAACTCTCTGTCATGGCTATATGACCCACTTGCGAAGTAAAAGCAGTAATCTCAATTCCTTTTTGCTTTAACACCAACTTGGCTACCGCACCTGCTACAACACGGGCAGCAGTTTCGCGAGCCGAGCTACGACCTCCTCCCCTATAATCACGTACACCGTATTTCTGCTGATAGGTAAAATCAGCATGTGAAGGGCGATAAATATCTTTCAAGTGGTCATAATCCTTGCTATGCTGATTCTGATTCCAAATTATAAATGCTATCGGCGTGCCGGTGGAAACTCCATCGAATACACCCGACAGAAATTCAACCTTATCGTCTTCTTTGCGTGGCGTTGATATTTTGGACTGTCCAGGCTTGCGTCGGTCTAACTCTTGTTGAATAAAGATTTCATCGATTTCAATTCCGGGGGGACAGCCATCAATAATTCCTCCGATTCCCTTCCCGTGTGATTCGCCAAAAGACGTAAAAGTGAATAATTTACCTATAGTGTTCGACATCTATTTAGAATTTTCAATTAAAAAAAAAATACAACTTAGAGTATTTACAATTTAACAATGTACTCTTTACGATTTAAGAAATAGCTACTAATAATTGCAAAGATACAGTTTTTATAACATTAGTTTCATCAAAAAACTAGAAATGGATATTGAATTTTCAAATTTCAATATCCATTTCAAAATAATTTATGCTATTCTATTAATGACAACCACAACCTGAGCCGCAGCCTTCGCTTTCTTCTTCGTCGTCGCAACCACAGCCGCCACTTCCGCATCCGCCGCTACCACAACCATCGCTTCCACATCCACCATCATTTTGAAGTGCTGCAAGTTCTTCTTCGGTAGCTTCACGCACCCCAATTACTTTGCCTTTGAAGTGTAAGTTTTCGCCAGCCAATGGATGATTCAAATCAACTTTTACATGCGTATCGTCAACCGAAACCACTTGTGCATTCAGTCTATGTCCTTCGTTATCCATCAATGGAACCACATTGCCTTCGAAAACAACTTCGGTATCGAGTTTACCATCAATTTCAAAAATTGCACGATCTAAATCAAGTACATTTTCATCTTCGTAAGGACCATAAGCATCTTCATTATCAATTACGAAATCGAATGCATCGCCTTCTGCCAATCCAAAAATATGTTCTTCAAATTTTGGTAACATCATGCCTACTCCGTAAATAAAATTCAAAGGTTGCTCGGCAGTTGCTTTTTCCATCAACTCCAATTCTCCTTCTACTTCGCCATCAACGTACAATTCATATTCCGCTGATACTGATTTGTTTGCATTAATTTTCATTTTTCTATTATTGTTTATTGTTTATATTTTCTTCTTGATTTGTCATTTAGATTAATCAATAATAACTAATTTCAAATATAATTTGTTCATTATTATTCCAATTTCAATGCGTTTTTACAGAAAGTTAAGAACTCGTTTAATACCAAGAAATTGGAGCCCCACCATAATCACTCTGTTTATCATATTTTAAATCGGCAAGCATACTGGCATTTACTCCAATATGAAAACTGTATGATTTATATGCACCAAAAGGTACTATACTTCCCGACATATTCCAGCAATGCAAACTGCGGGTTACATTTATATTAGTATAGGTAAATTGCTTAAATGTAAAGTCATAGGTTGAGTTGGCACTTATTTTCCAATTTTCGGTGAGGCTTATATTGCCACTCAAACTCAGATTATGGGTAAAAGCTAATTTATAATCCATTCTATGGAAGTCAAAATCAGCTGTCTTTCCGTATTGTACTGAATAATTTATACTTATACTCCACGGAACTGATACCTTCTTGTATCCATCTTTCGACTCAGCATCTTCAGGGGATGATTTTTGAGAATTATTGGCATTGGATTTACTAGTATTAATGGCTTCCTCATCGCTAGCATCATCACTTCCACCATCACTCCCACCTTTTTTACCCTCAGATTTCTTTTCTTTTTTCTCAAATAGCTTCTTAAATGTATCGTTGCTCAGGGTATAACTATAGGAAGTGCTTGTTCCTTGAAAACTTGGAAAACGTCCATTCTCCCATCGTAATTTACTAATCTTCACTGGACTTCCACTTTCGTTAAGTGAATACATATACGGATCGAAACTAGTACTCAAACTCAGCGAATAACTTTTTGTGAGCTTTAAACGCATTGTAACAGAGAAATTAGACCAACGGAAAGAGTCTACTGCTAAGTTATAATTACCACCTATTGATAAATTATCAATCAAACTCACTTTGGTAAATGGCTCATTACCTGTCGTGTCTTTATCATTTCGGACTTTCATCTCCACATTGTTGCCCAACGAAAAATTAACACTTCCTTGTTTTCCAGTGCTAGGCGCACCATACAAACTTCCAGCATAATGTGAGTAACTTACATCATTATTAATATAAGCACCGGGGTTGGCTGGATCTTTTACGCTTTTTACATAAGAATCATAATACCCCCAATGAGCTTCGCCAAAGTCAGGCGTGTAACCAAAACCAATACTGGGAGTTATCACATGACGGATGCGATCTACTTTATCGCCAAAAATAGCACGTATGGGAATATAAAAACCATACAATTTAGTGGAAGCAGAAACTCCCATATTAAAGTCGTAGACACGATTAAACCCCGATATTGTATCTGTTCTCTCACGTTGTTTTTCCTTGTCCCAATCTTTATTAACCGACTGCAAATACCAACGTTCTGTGTAATTTATCGAAGGAGATATATTGATATATTTTAATAAATTAAAAGTAGCTGAAACAGGAATTGAATGACGCATTCCATTCCTCCAATCGCGCTGTAATGAAGACTTGAGAATCTTGCTTTCCTTCACATTATCAATACTATTTGCCAATGAACCCGCATATGACATTGAAATTTTTTCGTACCAACGTTCGTTACCTACTGCTACTTTTCGTTTAAATGGATAAAATCTACTATATGAAATACTTAAAGTTGGTAAACTCAAACTTATAGTAGAATCTCTGGCGTTTTGGTTGAAAGACATACCGCCCGATAAACTCAAAGAAGGGATATTAGGAAACCTCTTGTTAAAGTTAACACTCGAAAATGTATTACTCTGTGAATTTATTTCGGGTCTATTATAATAATTTATATTGTTTTGATTAAAACCACTGGTAGTAAAATTAACACTCGCTGAAAAAGTAAAATTCGGATTTGCTTTTTGATCCTGACTATGACTCCATGCAATCCTTAAGCTTGGGCTAGTACTGTAATCGCTCATGCCCTTTTCGCTGGTAACATCATTTCGGTATT
>JBBSCW010000239.1:0-5609 GCA_038249855.1 Bacteroidales bacterium | reverse complement strand
TACAAATCACCGAGAACGTTTATTTCAATTCAAGTATCAAAACCGTTTTGGCCGGAATTAGCATGGTTTTCCCTAGTTCAGACATTTGATTATTCACAATATCCTTGGCCTGTGTTTTGGTAGCGAGCATTTCATCAAATCTATTTAATTTCAGCTCTTTACGCTCATTATTGTTATTCGCAACTATCATCAAAGTCTTGTCAGTATTATACCGGAAATAGACATAAATACCATCCTGAGGAATAAATTGTTTCATTTTCCCATTTTGCAAAACTGGATTGTTTTTCCGATATTTTAAGAGCGTTTGGAGGTAATTGAAAACTTCACTTTCCTCATTCGTCCTGCCTTTGGGAGTAAATGCATTGCGAGTGTCGGCAGCCCAACCTCCGGGGAAATCGAAGCGATGACCTTGATAATCGCCAGCAATGCCATCGAGCATTATTTCGGTCCCAGCATAAATCTGCGGATAACCTCTGCTTGCAATCAACAAAGTCAAGCCCATTTTATATTTGTCTACATCACGTTTCACCGCCAACGAAAATCGATCAATATCATGATTATCGAGAAAATTCATGATTAAATTAGGGTTGGTATACACAAAATCCTGTGCATAATGGCTGTAATATCGAGCCATGCCACTTTCCCAACCTTCTTGTTCGTTGATGGCTGAAGTAAAAACATCTTTCAAGCAAAAATCCATCACACTTTGAAGTCGGGAATCGAAACCATCTTTATTGATATTACCCGATTGATAATAAGCAACTTCAGCAGGAGTTTTCACCCAACACTCGCCCACTACATTCATTTTTGGATATTCATTGCGAATGGACTGAATGAAATTAGCCGCAATATGAATATCGTTATACGGATAAGTATCGACACGAATGCCATTAATCTGAGCATATTCAATCCAAAAAATATACACTTGTGTTAGATAATCGAACAGAAGTGGATTTTTCAAGTTAAAATCAGGCATATTAGGAGCAAACCAACCCTTAGTAAGCTGCTCTAAATCAGACTTCGATGCGTAAGGATCAGTCCATGCAGTCATTCTGTAGTTTGAAGATGTATAGCTTGGCCATTCATTGAACCAATCTTTAGCAGGTTTATCTCTCAGCCACCAATGAGCTGAACTGCAATGATTTGGTACTACGTCAATGATTAGCTTTATGTCCATGGCATGACAAGCGTTGGCGAGTTTCAAATAATCTTCATTGCGTCCAAATCTGGGATCAATTTTATAATAATCGGTGCATCCGTAATGATGATATGAATATTGCTGATCGTTATTTTCAAAAAGTGGCGTTGTCCAAAGTGCAGTAATACCTAACTCAGCCAAATAGGGGATTTTAGAGATAATTCCATCAATATCACCACCATGTCTTGCTCCGGGAATATTGCGGTTCACTCCCTGCAAATAACCAGTGACTGAATCGTTAGCCGTATTTCCGTTTGCAAACCTATCGGGCATCAACAAATAAACTGCATCAGCTTCGGTAAAACTTTCACGTTCCGCTGAATTTTGAGTTCTTCTTTTCAGTTCATAGGTCAAAATTTGTTTTTTCTTACCTCTCAAAACTGAAATACTGAATTTTCCGACTTGTGTGGCTTTATCGATGTTCAAATACAGAAATACATAGTTTGGATTATCAGTAAATTCTTTTCGGTCAATTTTTACTCCAGGATAATCAATTTTAAACTCAGCATTTGCGATATCCTTCCCATAAAGTATCAATTGCAAATTGGGATTCTTCATTTCAGTCCACCAAAAAGTTGGTTCGAGCCTTTGCACCCAAGGTTGTTCTTCTTTTGCAAAAGAGCTGAACGAAATAATGGTTAAGAATATAAATAACAGCGACTTGTAGGTTCTTTTCATATTGATCAGAATGAGAGATTATTTATTCTATTTATTCAATTATCTGTATTTTGATTGGCAAATTGGCACATTTTATTATTTGCACATTTCTCAATTCTTCACTTCCCTCTGACTTTCAGCCAATACTTCCACCATTTTATTATTGATGAAAATTTCAATATTTCCACCTTTGATATTATTGATAAGCACGGCATCCTTTTCAACCTTTATACTCAATTGATTCCCCCTAAAATTGATATTGAAAGCAAAAGCATTCCATTTTTCTGGAATATGAGGATTAAAATGTAATTTATCGTCTTTCAAACGCATTCCACCAAAACCTTCTACGATGGCCAACCAAGTTCCAGCCATACTGGTTATATGTAAGCCTTCGGCCACTTCATTATTATAATCATCCAAGTCAAGTCGTGAAGTTCGCATATATAAATCATAAGCCTTTTGTTTGTCACCTATGGCACTGGCCACGATGGAGTGTGTGCACGAAGAAAGTGAAGATTCATGTACCGTAAGCGGTTCATAAAAATCAAAATTACGTTTTATTGTTTTTTTATCAAATAGATCTTCGAAAAAATATAATCCCTGAATCACATCGGCTTGCTTAATAATTGAAGAGCGCATAATTTTATCCCATGTCCAATGCTGATTGACAGGTCGTTGATTTTCTGGGATTTCTGAAGATTTAATTAAAGCTTTATCTAAAAAACCATCTTGTTGAACAAAAATACCCAATTCCTTTTTTTCGGGATAATACATGTTTTCAATAATGTCTTTCCATTGGAATATTTCATCCTGATTGAATTGAATATCCTGAATCAAATCTTCATATTTTCTAAAATCCAATTTCTTAACTTTCTCGATACTATCAATACAAAACTGCAAACTCCATGTACAAATATAATTTGTAAACCAATTGTTGTTTACATTGTTTTCGTACATATTGGGACCTGTAACCGCCAGAATTACATATTTCTTTTTTTCTGTTGAAATACTTACTCTTTGTGCCCAAAACCGTGACATGGCAATTAAAACCCTTAATCCATAGTTAGTCAGATAATTATCATCGCCGGTATAGCGTATATACTTATAAATAGCATAAGCAATAATCCCATTACGATGTACCTCACCAAAAGTCAGTTCCCACTCATTGTGGCTTTCGCTACCATTGAAAGTAGCCAATGGGAACAAGGCGGCTTGATTGGTGAAACCTAACTTCTGCGCATTTTGAATGGCCTTAGGCAAATGACGATAACGATACAACAACAAATTTTTGGCTACATTTTGATTTGAAGTATACATGTAGAATGGAATACAAACGGCCTCGGTATCCCAGCGTGTGGCACCGGCATATTTTTCTCCAGTAAAACCTTTCGGGCTGATATTCAGACGTGCGTCATTTCCATTGTAACTCTGATTAAGCTGAAAAATGCTATAACGTATAGCTTGCTGTGCTTCTATATCGCCGTCAATTATCACATCAGATTGTAACCATTTTTCAGCCCAAACAGCTGTATGGTCATCAAAAAGCTGATTCCATCCTTTTTCTTTGGCTTTTCGGGCTAAGTCTCGGGCAATGTTTGTCAACTCCTCGCGTGGATGGTTGAGTGAACTGATAATAGCAACATATTTATTCAGCGTAACTGTATCACCGATTCTGACATCTGTTCCAACGCTAAAACCAGCTACCTTTTCTTTTTCAATTTTGGTGGGATTTACATTCAATAGTTCATTGTTTTTGTAAAACGAATATGTCAATGCGCCACAAACATGAAAATCAATACGGCGAGTTTGAGCCCAAAGGTGCGAAACATCTTTCTCAGTTTTGGTTTGCAAAACATTCCAAAATGGCTCATCATAGTTGGTCAGTTGGTTACGTACATCTCCATCAATCAAGGGCAAAAATGAAATTCGTCCTTCAAAATTCAAAGATTTAACGGTATAACTGATAGCTCCAATTTCTGTTTCAGCCATACTCAAAAATCGCTTCACCGATACTTGAATGCGATGACCTTTAAAGTTTGTAGCTTCGAAAGTACGCTCTAAAAATCCTTCACGCATATTCAATGTGCGCTTAAAGTTTTTTATATCCCAATCGGCCATATCAAGTCTATCGTCGTTCAGTCGCACACTTATAACATTCCAGTTAGGCGCATTTACAATTTTATCGTTGGTATCGGAATAACCATTTTTCCAGTTACCATGTTCGGCGGGTTCTGGATAATATATGCCCGCAATATATGAACCAAGCATAGACTCACCCGAGTAATGTTCCTCAAAATTAGCACGTTGACCAATATGACCGTTTCCCAAGCTAAAAATGCTTTCGGATGCCAATTGTTTGTTTTCATGAAAACCCTCTTCGATGATGCGCCAAGGGTCGGCTTGCAAGTATTTGTTCATAATAATTTTTTAAGAGTTTGAAATTTGAAAAATTTGAAATTTGAAAGAATTATAGAAAGTAATTGTTTAGTGTTCTGTGTTATCTGAAAGAGTTTGAAATTTGAAATTTATGATTTGAAAGAATTAAAGATTATTTTTTTGCTATATTAATACATTTACTTTTATCTTTTTACTTTCTACTTTTATCTTTTTTTGCCTTTGCCTTTGCCTAAGCCTGAGCCTTTGCCTCCCCCTCCCTCTCCTTTATCCTCAATGCAAAACCACCTGCAATGATAAATGAAACTCCTGCCATAACGATACAGAAAATCGGATTATCGTTAAACCAGTATTTTAAAATCAGCCCAGTAGTAATTCCACTTACTATTTGAGGAATGGTGATTGACATATTGAACAAACCCATAAACATTCCCATTTTGTGTGGAGGGATTGAATTGGCAAGCATGGCATAAGGCATGGCTAAAATACTTGCCCAAGCAATTCCAACGCCTATCATTGGAATAATAAGTAATTGATGATTTGGAAAAAATAGTATTGAAATCATTGAAATTCCACCTATAAATAATGCCAATGCATGTGTCCCCTTTTTGCTGAACTTTTTAGCTAAAATCGGTAATGACATTGCCAAAACAGCTGAAATTCCATTATAAATTCCGAAAAGTATTCCAACCCAATCACCTGCTTGTTGGAAACCTACCGAATTAGCATCTGTCGTACCAAAGAACTTCAATGCAACGGCAGGAGTGGTGTAAACCCACATTGAAAATAGCGCAAACCAAGAAAAAAACTGCACCAACAATAATTGAAACATGACTGGCGGGATTTTAAATTTTTCTTTAACTGTATTTGAAGCTACTTTTTCCTCTTCTGGTGGATATTCACTCGTAGTAAATATTGTCCATAATATGGTAATAATAAGCACAAAAGCACCAATATAAAACGAATAAGTTACATTGTCTGGGATTAAACCCTTTTCATCTGCATCTTTCGAGATTCCCATCCAATTCCCCAAGATATAGGGCAACCACGAACCCAAAACTGCCCCGATCCCTATTAATCAAGTTTGTACCGAAAAACCCAAAGTATGCTGACTTTCAGGCAATTTATCGGCCACCAACGCCCTGAATGGTTCCATAGAGATATTGATGGATGCATCCAATATCATCAGTAAACCGCCGCCCACAAACATTGGTGCAATATAACCTGAGAGATGTGGAGCGTTAGGCATTAAAATGAGTGCAATACTTGTAAGAATAGCTCCCACTAAAAAATATGGACGTCGCCGACCCAAACCAGTCCAAGTGCGGTCGCTCATATAACCAACAATAGGCTGAATAAG
>JBBSCW010000238.1:0-5646 GCA_038249855.1 Bacteroidales bacterium | reverse complement strand
TTGCAGCGGTACGTTAATTCGAAAGCTAAATGACTTTGAGGATTTGCCTGCGCTGAATAGTTTAGATTGCAGCAATACGGCTGTGCGCAAGCTTGACCCAGTTAGCAATCGGTCGTTGATGAAGCTTGTCTGTTATAATTCGAAAGTCTCAGCAAAAAGGGTGGCGGCTTTCAAAAACCGAAACCCTGAATGCACAGTGGTGTACTACAATAGGTAGGCAGGTCAGAATACTACTTAACATAATATAAATTATGTAACAATGTTGTTGATATTAACTGGTTGGCACCAGTTACATAATTTGTCCCAGTCGGATAACGATTCGAGTAAAGTCATGCAATAACTCAAGTCAAAGAAGTCAAAAGCTATGAATCTAAAGCAGAATCCATGTTTTATGAAATAAAAACTTTGCCATCTTCAAAAAGATGGTTTCAAAATTTTGCCTTCATGAAATTGGTCAAAATTGAAGCCTAAATAAGCTCGCTCTGTTGGTTAACTGTACTTTGACTGGAAGTGATTGATTATTGAACCCAATGACTGGGAATTAACCTTCCCCGCTTACTGCTGTTAAAGTGGTTCAGATGTCTGAAGTTTTTTGTTAGACTTATCTACCGGTTCAGTAATTTTTATTTGTCTTTTTCGTGGATGGACGCTCAACTGTGTAATGCGAAAATCTATGACAAGATTGTAAACATCTCGAAACGAAATTGAATCTTCTGAGATTTTTTTTGCATGGAAGTCCTCCACACCGTTCGCTTTTGCTACTTGTAATCGTTCATTCTTACTACAGTTTAATAATTCACGCCAGTACAAAATTCGAGAATTTAGCTCCGCGATTCCAGAGTTATTACCTTTTGCAATCCACTTGGCAATATTAGCCTTTAACACTGGAGTGCCCGCAAGGACTATACCCAATTTACCTTCGGTACTATCATAAATTGTTTGAAAATACAACAGCATCGCTTCGCTAAATAACCCTGCTTCATCAAAGATAAAGAGACACGGCCCGTCTATCTTTTTAATCGTAAATGCGAATTTCTCTGCCATTGCTTTAGTTCTCATGAAATTAGTCCAATCGACAACGCCCAATGCCTTAAGCATTTCAAGATAAAGGTCTTTGATCCCAATATTTTTATCAAGCTTAATTATATAGGTGTTCTGGTGTTCAATTTTAAATTTTTTGAATGTCAAAGACTTCCCTAATCCTGAAATGGTTGTAAGTCCAATCATTACTGAATGAATATAGGCTTCTTCGCATATTTGATAAATTGAATTGAATGTCACTGTTTTAAGCGTAACCCAACTCTTATCAACAGCTTCCATTTTGTTTACTAAATTATCTCAAGATTTTCCAACTCCTCCTGATCAATCCTCAATTCAATAACTTCTTTATCTATTTCAGCTGATTGTTGATTCAAAGTTCGTTTGTATTTTTTAAGTTTTTGGCTATGTGCCATCCTTCTTTTTATATCTGTATCGGACTCACTTTTTTTATCTCCATATGGAGCGATAGTTTCTTTTAGACTGATAATAAATTGGTCAGTCGTTAAATCGTAAACGTATATTGTTGATAGGTCTCGGGCTATCCCGCGTATCCGAATTTTTGTTCCATTGATGCGGGCCGATACCTCAGGATCGTAACATGAGTAGATATAAGGTATTTCTCTATCAGTGCCCATTCTAAAAGATATCATTGAACGCTTGACCTTGGTAACTTTTACAACGTTAGAAAACAGTTTTATTATATCTGGCAGGTTTATTCTTATCCCCCCTGCTATCACAGGGTTGCTATAGATTACTTCCGGTATTAATTCCATATTTTGGCATTATTATATCTATCAATATACTCTGTTACCATTAGAATAAGTTCCTTAAAATACATCTTGTATTTTCCCTTATAGAATTCATTCTGTTGCTGTGAAGTAATGCGACTTTCTTCTGATTTCGCCCCACTATTAAAGCCTAACCAGCCAGGGGTATAGGCGAAATAATCAGCCTGAAGAATTCCATGAGCCCTTTCAACGGTTCCTTTCTGTTCGGGCGCATATGGTTCACATATTGTTATACAACACCCCCAATCCTCCATCCTACTCTTAATCAAATTAAAGCGTTCGGATTTCACTAAAGAAGAGTGATTGTCATGCACAAATTCGTGAGGAATTGTATTCGTTTCCTTGATGGCATTAAACAACGTTATTTCATTCAAAATTGAATCTTCCGTCTCACGAATATGAAAGCCAAGTATCTTTCTTGATTTTACTTCGACTAAAATACAAAGTACATAGCGAATCGGTTTTTTAGAATTTTCATCAGGCCATACGAAAAGATTAATCTCTGAAGAATCTAACTCCCATTTGCTATTTAAGAGTTTGGGCTTAGTAATTGGTAAATATGGAAACAGATTATGCTTTGCCCAGACCTTCCCTATCCGAAATGGCTTGTATCTATTTTGAATTTCAGGTTGGCGTAAAAAATCCTTTATAACGGTTAGAGATACAGGGAGCAGCCCTTTCTTTGTGATTTCGTTATTTACCTTTTCTTGAATCACACGGTATTTAAATCTTGCTGGATTCTTGTAATAATGAATTGTAAATTTCTCATGCGTCTTGGTGAATTTTTTTCTTGATCTACCTATTAAGCGCTTCGCATTAACGATCACTGACTCTATTCCGCTGTCAGCTGCTTCCTTTAATTTTGTTGTGAAGTAATCATAGGAAGAACATTGAAAATTTGTGAAGTTCGTTGTTAATCTAAGGTGCTTATAGGCTTCATAAATTGTTCTAACTTGATAGCCTTCATTCTTAAATCCTATTAGAGTTGAAATAAGAGCATGAGTTTGACAATATGTCTCTAATTCCTCATCGCACAAACGGTATCTTTGATAATGTTGTTCAAAAGGTTTGTGCCTTTTCGGCTGCTCTTTAATAAATGAAAGAATGAATTTAATTAGCTCTGAATCTTTTGTGCCAATTTCTTCCACTGAAGATACTAATTCGGTTTCAGATTCTTTTAAAGACTTAATTCGATTTTGCACAGTCACAGATAATTCCTTCACTGGCAACAGAATTCTATCTTTGGCTTTGATTGATGATTTAAGATTCAGTCCTCGTGCCGTCCTGGATCCTAGAATCTTCTTCTGGAGAGCGTACCCCTTATCGATATACTCTTCATCTAAAATTTTAATTGTTGGTTTCATGTTTTCTATAACATTTTCTATTATAAAATTTATTTTTTGTAGTGTTTTCAGAATATCCGGTTCTTTTTATAAAATCAGACTTATTAAATATTGAGGATAAGTTTTTGTGTCGATAGTTTTTAATTAATCTTGAATTTATTTTTGTTGAAGCAAGGAAACTCCAATATCTGTACCAGTCTATCTTGATTAACTCGTACACCAAATAATAGCCAGAAGCCCCTCTTAATAAATAGTCTGAATAATTTGGTGTTTCTTTATCCCTTACATTGATATATGAAATTATCAAATCGAATATTTCTGAATCACAATGCTCAGTCAAATCTCTTAATTGAATTCTCTTTTTTTCAAAATCCATATCAGAGTTGCGGATTTCAAGAATCTGCTTTAAAGTGAATCTTGTTCGTAATAAAAGTTGAATAATTGTATAACCGGTCCAGTTTAAATATGAATTGAGATTATCCTCTAGTATGCAAATCAAATCAGATATTTGATTACTACTTGGTATATCTTTCAATACATCTTTTTGAATTGTACCTCTTAATTTAGCTAGAAAGGGTCGAATAGGATTAGTATCGACAATGCCTTCGTAAATCAAAAAATCAAAAAAACGCGCTATGCATCTTGCGTTATAGTGAATAGAGTGACTCTTAAAACTTAAGACATTCTCCATTTGCGCTAACCAAATCGCTGTTTCGGCTTTAGTGAAATGTTCGTACTTATAAATCTGTTTACCTGTGATATATTTAGTGAATCTATGTGCTGCTAATAATCTGTTATTGATCACATCCTTAGATTTACAATATCGGGAAAGATATTCTCGAAATCCGATTTCAATCAAGCTGTTATTAATATGACTTAGCTTCATATAGTCAATCTCTTACAATCAACAACCTTAGTCTCTCCTCTAATACTTTCGGATGCTCATGATCGCCTTGGTCACGTAAAATGCAATGCGCCAGTAATGAGGTTGGACTTCGCAAAATTTCATTGTAGTTGAGGATTAGGTATCTCCTATCGAAAAATAATTCTACCCATGCTTGATACAGCAGTTCAATGCTGCATTTCTCCTTGTGGACCATATGGAATGTTGAATTTAGGAGTATTCGTGTTGTCGAATTAGCCTGGGCCTCAAATAGCGATTCTATACCATCCGTGAACTTAAACGATAATTGCACACTATTAGTGGAGCTAGCTAGTTTACTTGATTCGACTAATGTGATTAGACGATTTTTAATTTTAATTGCTGTTGGGGGAATTTTAGCTGGAACGAATCGGCCTAGTAATTCTCCCGATTTTTTTTCAAAAACTCGATATCTGTGGTAGCAGGTTTTGTTAATTGGTTTCCATGGTATTTGGCTTCTGTCTGGATTCGCATTAATTCTCCCCAAGAGTTTTCGATTATTTAAAGTAACAGGATGTTTGACATCACTTTCTGAGTTGAAATTGATTTTTCTTCCAAATTCAACTTTCGAGGATTTTTTTTTACGCCTTTCTGAGGTTTTCATGTGCAATTTGTTTTGTGTGAGAGACTGATTATTCACTAATTAATCTTGACAACTCAAGGCAGTTTGATCGTGGATAATATCAGGGTAAGAATGGTGTATCGAATCCAGAAAATCAAGGAAATATATAATTAAAACATATAAAATATAAAAATGTATGGTAAAACCATTTATTTATATAAACACAATAAACTAAATAATGAAAAAAAGTATATATTTGTAATGTGAATTTGAATAAAATTAACAAGGCAGAAGTAGGTTACCGCATTAAAATTGTTCGAAAAGATATGGGTCTTACTCAGACTCAATTAGGAGAAAAACTAGACGTCACTTATCAGACGATTGTTAATTACGAAAAAGGAGAAAATATTGATGTGGATTTACTTAATAATCTAAGTACTATTATGGGCGTCCCGGTAAGCTATCTTCTGGCCATTCCCCTTCCTACACAACCCTTGGTAGACACTCAACCCAAACCCCAGTCACTACTTTCAAAAAAGGTATTAGAAGTTGCAACTATGCTGAATTCTTTAGATGAATGTTATCATGATCATTATCATATTACTTTATCGGCAGTGATAAGGCATTTTACTGATCGAGCAAATTACAAATAGACTTTTAAGACCAGTATTTGAGGCGCAATGGAGGGACTCTCTTCTTAAAAATACTTATGAATCCTATTCACTTTGTTCATCATTTTGATAAAAGTTTGTCCTCGTTTCTATCAGCAAATAGATGAATCCCTATTTACTTCACTATGGACCTAAGTCATAACCATATATTTAGAAGTAAAGTGAATCTAATGAATAGTAGATAATTCGCTCGCCATTGTGCCACCCATTTCGCTGATGTTGGGCCAGGTATTTCGCTGATACCGTGCCAGTGAGTTGAGTTTGTATTTCGGTGGCCATTGTGCCACTTATTTTGCTCGCCATTGTGCCAGTTTGGTTG
>JBBSCW010000237.1:0-5695 GCA_038249855.1 Bacteroidales bacterium | reverse complement strand
TCGGGATTCGGGATTAATCTGTAGGATTGCGAAGGCAAGTTCATAGTTTATTGAAAAAATATTATTCCTTAGTAGCTCAGTTGGTTAGAGCGGCGGACTGTTAATCCGTAGGTCGTAGGTTCAAGTCCTACCTGAGGAGCTTTTGTGAAGAGTTAAATTCACTTAAACGCTTGAAATCAATGATTTCAGGCGTTTTTTCTTTTCTGGCTACCCTGAAATTAACGGTCTTACGCGATATTCAGGAGACCTAATCGAGACCATTTCCCAATTTTAAAAAATGGTCTCTTCAAAGTCTACAATCCACTCACTATTTGCATCTTATTGCATCTTTTTGCACTTCAAAGCTTCCATCATGTTTGGTAATTTTGCAATGTTTAATTTTCAATTATTAGCTATGAAGTACGATTTAAGCATTTTATTCACCCTCAAGATGGGAAAAATTGACAAGAAAGGACACGCACCAATTTATCTTAGGATTACCTTAAATGGAGAACGTGCTGAAATAACGACTAACCGAAGAATTGAAGTAGCGAAATGGGATACATCATCCCACAGAGCAAAAGGCAGATCGGAAGAAGCTCGAAATTTAAATACATGCCTCGATAACCTGGAGAACAAAGTCAATCGTGATTACAATTCCATGATTGAAAAAGACGAAGAAATTTCCGCTGAAATTTTGCGGGATGTACTTACAGGTAAAAACATAAAAAAATATTTTTTGATTCCTGTATTTGAGATGAATAATAAGCTGATTGCGTTGGAGAAAGGTGATAAGTATTCTCAAAGTACGATCGATCAATACAAAACAACTTTGGAGCGACTAAAAATATTTTTAAACCAGGAATATGATTGTTTAGACTACGAACTTTCGAAACTGGATATCATCTTTATTAGGAGGTTCGATATTTTTCTGAAAACGAAATATTTAATTGAGCAAAACACAATTATGAAACACTTGAAGCAACTTAAAAAAGTGATTCACTTTGCCATGTTATTAGGATACATTAATAAAGATCCTTTTCTCTCCTACAAAACAGCTTCCAAACAATCTTCAAGGGAGTATCTGACTCAGGACGAGTTATCACGGATTGAAAATCACGAGTTCAAAATTAAACGATTGGACCGTGTTAAAGATGTTTTCTTGTTCGTTTGCTACACGGGGTTCTCTTATTCCGATCTTTTTATACTTACTCCTGAAAGTGTGACCAAAGGAATTGACGGAAAGAATTGGATTATCTACGAAAGAGAGAAAACGGGTGTCCGGGCCCCAATTCCACTTCTAACTCCTGCCCAGATAATTATTACTAAGTACAAAAATGACCCGGAATGCCAAGTAGAAAATAAATTGCTACCAGTCATTAGTAATCAACGACTAAATTCCTACTTAACCGAGATAGCAGACCTTTGTGGAATCAACAAGAATATCACTATGCATATAGGCAGACATACCTTTGCCACTACTGTTACTCTTACAAATGGAATACCTATTGAAACAGTATCTAAAATGTTAGGACACAGTTCATTAAAAACAACTCAAATATACTGCAAAGTAAATGACACAAAGATTTCCAAAGACATGGGTGAACTGGAATCCAAATTCATGAAAACCAGCGTTATACTCTCTCAGCATACCGTATAACTGAAGGCTTATCAAAAAAAATTAAATATATAGTTAGGAAAATGCCTGAAATTCGTATTTTTCGGTAAAATATACCGAGAAATGATTGAACTCTATGTCAAACAAAAAAATCTCATGACGTATCTGGAGGTTGCTTCTTCAGCTTCTATATATGATGAGGAGCAATTATTTTATCTTAATGAATTCGGTGAGGGTTTTCTCGTCGATTCTGAACCAAACGCAGATATAAAATTTTCTTATCCGAATATTACCTTAGAATCCTTAAGAAGAGAATTTTCGGATGAGGCATATACTATTAATCTAAATCAACCAAACAAATACGAAAATTATTGTAGCGAAATAAGAACAAAATTAACTGAGTTATTGAGTAGATTTAAAGTCAAAATTGTCGGTAGATTGGAGATGAAAATCCGAACCGATTTTAGACTTAATTGTCTTGATTACTTTGAAGTTGATTATTTGGACGATGAGTTCATGACTAAAACTACAACACCAATAGTCCTGGTGCTAACTCAAGATCAAATTGAAGGTCTACCGCTAAAGATCCAAAAAGAGATTTCTGGATATTTCACCTTCCAAGAAGATTTCATAAAGACTCAACTGATTGATCTGAAGAGATTTAGCAAAGAGAATAAGAAAAGAGCATATAATAAAGGTTATCGATACGAATATTTCAAGTTTGACAGTTCAAAAGTTGGAAAAAGAAGTTCAATGAAGGAATGTGCCGAGACATTCTTTAAAAGTCTTTTTGATGAAGGGTATATTGGTGGTGTCGACTGTGTAAATAATCTTTCTTTATATTTCGACGATAAGGATCCATTATCACAATCAAAGGTTACATGGAAAACAGGTGGACAGGAATTATATTACCTTTTAAGTACGCTTGGTTGGAAGGGATATATAAAAAACGCCAGAGGATCTTTGTCAAATAATATAATTAAGATATTTATTAAAGAAGATGGTTTAGACTTTACCCAGGATGAACTATATTCTCGACATACATCAAAGAAGGCAATAGCAAGTCTCAGTAAGATTATCCGACTCTTAGTTCAATAATTTTCACCTCTTTAAATCTGCAGGTAAATGCAGGTAAAATAGAAAAATCAAAAAATATTACTTTTATATATTACTAAATATCTGAAGCTTACAGGTATTTAGCAAAAAAACATGCAGGCAAATATCACCTGCATACCTCCGTCATATTTTTGCTACATAAATTTTAACTAATAAAAAGCAAATATGGCAGATTTATGTAATCACCAGACAGAGAATGAGGTGAAAAAAAAGGAGACTGCACCACCTAAATGGCTACGCAGTAAAGAGGTGCGTCTGATGCTGGGAATTTCTGACAGCACGCTTCAAACTATGAGAATCAATGGTGCAATCACGAGTTACAAACTTGGTGGCACATGGTTTTATCGCGAAGATGAAATCCTGACTGCCTTAGAAGATGGTCGGACCCACAGAAAGGACGAACACAATGGTTAACGAGGATTGGGGATTCAAACTTAAAGAGCTAAATCAACGAGTAACCGTGATTGAAAAAATCGTTGAAAACATTAGCAACTATCCTAAACTATCTGAAAAAGATTGGGACACCTCAACTCTTATTCAGGAGTGGAAAATTAGCAAACGAACCGCTGCTAATTACAGGCAACGAGGAATGAAGTACTACAGGCGAGGAGGAAGATTATTTTATACGCCAGAAAGCAGGAATGAGTTCATCGAAACTACGGCATCGTCATTGAATATTTCACCTTCAAGATCTATGTCTTCAGAAACAATGAATGATGTGATTAATAACAAAAATAAAGAGAAGACATATGGAAAATGACCTAAATATCAACCCCGTATCTATTTTTTCACAAGATAAAGATAATAAATTCTCAGCAGAACGCAAGAATCATCTGGATGTACTAAACAGTTTACTCGATGAAATTCAGCAAATTAATATCAGGGAATATCTTGAACTCCCAGACGATATTAAGACTAGGCAAAAGCATATTATTGTCGCGGCAGTAAAACACATTAAGGAGTTTGCTGGCGAACGGAATTGGAATTTGGCAAAAGTATACGACTATATTTATGTATACAATAGTGAGTTTTGGCATCAATTAGACAAAGAGGATATGAAATCATTCCTGGGTAAAGCATGCGTCAGGATGGGATTTCCAGATTTCGAAGTCCGTTTTTATGAGTTCAAAGATAAACTCCTAAGGCAGTTTCTTTCCGATGCTTATCTACCTACTCCTCTTCCTCAACTCAATAAAGTTCTTATTAACCTACTGAATGGTACCATGGAATTCAACACAGCAGGATGGATCCTTAGAAAATTCGATCCTGCGGACTTCCTCACTTATCAACTACCTTTTAATTTTGATGAGGCTGGCAATTGCCCACTGTTTGACAAATATCTTTTGGAGGTTCTTCCTGATGAAAGCAGTCGCCTTGTCTTGCAAGAATTTTCCGGATACATTTTCACCGACTTGAACATGGAGAAGATGTTGATGTTAACAGGATCTGGCTCAAATGGTAAAAGCGTATTTTTCAATATCTTAAGCGCGTTAGTCGGTAGGCAAAACATGCTGAATTATTCGCTTGGTCTCTTTAACCATGAATACAATCGTGCTAAGCTCACCAATGTCCTGATTAACTACAGTTCGGAGAAAGGAACCGAAATAAACGTAGACACATTTAAAGCACTTGTCAGCGGTGAACCTATTCAGGCTCGCGAACCTTATGGCAAACCTTTTACACTGTACAATAAAGTTCGCTTTATTATCAATGCGAATGAACTCCCAAAGGAAACCGAGCACACCGAAGCCTTTTTCCGTCGATACCTGATAATTCCGTTTGATGTAACGATTACAGAAGATCAAAAGGATATAGACCTTGCACAAAAGATCATTGCAACTGAGTTATCAGGAGTGTTTAACTGGCTTCTAAAGGGTCTCGAAAGGATCATCGCACAAAAGAGATTTACACATAGCGAAAAATCAACCAAAGCTCTCGATGACTTCCGTCGGCAATCAGATAGTGTTGCGCTATTTGTGGAGGAGTTGGTCTACGAGCCTTCAGATTTAATAAAGGCAGCAGTGGCTGAACTCTATGTCAAATACAAAAGCTTTTGTATAGATGATGGTTATAGGCCCGTTGGTAAGAATAAGTTCTCTGCACGTCTTGAAAAGAAGGGATTTATAAAGTGTCGAATGAGTAATGGAAGTGTCGCTTTCCACATGGAATCCAATACTCTGCCATATTCACCCTTTGACTGTAAAAATGTTTCCTAATAATCCTCAGTATTTCAGTTATTCAGTTTTCCTATAGCCATAACTCTAAAGGAAACTGAATTTCTGAATTTCTGAACTACGTTAAAAACATTTTTTAACGAATGCAATTTTGCATAGATAATTATATCAGAACAAGCGAAGCCATATTAACACATTGTGAATTAATGAATTAATATCACATGAAAAGTATTATTAAATATGGAAAACTCGTATTGGTGACAGACAAACCTACTCTGGAAAATGCAGCAAAGGTTGAGCAAGAAACCCTCAGTGGATTAATAAATAAGCAAATAAGCAACTATGGATTGAAGGGAATTATCAGTAGAAAAGCCATATTTAGTTTGGAAGAATTCAAGGGAAAAGAACTGATTCTGATAATGGATTCATCCTGAGCCATGCATTAAAATAGTTGCATAATTAGTATCAGTGTTTGATCTATCATTAAAAATAAAGGTTATAAGTCTTACAGATAAACAGTTAATGGAGTTTGAATATTTTAGTTTCAAACAAAATGTTAAGAACATTGAAAATTATAGTGAGTTGGGGAGTGAAATTTTTATCCTTTATGTGTTGAAGCAGGTATAGAACCAACTGAGGATTTCTTCCAATGTTCCATATTGGAAGGAAGCAGACCAGCTGAAAAAATCTTAATGTCATCCTTAACACCCATTTCATCCAGATTATGCTTTATTTCTTCAACAGCCTGCTGATTGCCTTGATGAATTGCCCGCTTGAGTTGTGACTGAACTAACGTTTTAACATTGTA
>JBBSCW010000236.1:0-5730 GCA_038249855.1 Bacteroidales bacterium | reverse complement strand
TTCACGCGTGAATTTCGAATTCCATCGTCGCCCACGTTCAGGGTCGCTACCGGACCGGAAGTAAACACAGGAAAATAGCCCGTTTTACGCATTCCGTTGGTTTCACCATAGCCGTAAGTAGTTCCTAATACACGCTGCATAATGTCGAAAGCCGTGGTTGTATACATCAAACCATAACTCCAATACATCATGCCTTCTTCACTTTGCCCATCGGGTTCAAAAGCATTGATATAATTTGCAAAATTATTGATAGCCCTTGAAGCCACATCACTCAGCAAAGTTTTATCATGCTCAAACATAGTTAAACAAGCAGCTGTTATGCCCCCATTGCATATTCCATTCCAGTTATTGTCAGTACTCATCCAATTCCAAGTGCGTGTTGCAGTTCCGTTATATTGTGCCTGAGCAGGAATAAAAATGAATTTTTTGGTCATTTGATAGAGCGAATCTTTCTGCGCCTGATTGGTCCAAGCCGATAATCCATCGTACAACATGGCTGCATTAAAAGCACCAACGCCAGCATCCAAAAAATGACGGTCTTTAAAAGGTGCTGTTGTAGCCACGCCCCAATCCTGATAGGTCATTAAAACTTTGGCTACTTCCCACGCTCTTTTGGCGTATTTAGTATCGTTGGTTATTAGGTATGCAATTGTCAATTGCGGAACAAATTCTTTTGAAATTGTATGAACAGAACTCACACGTAGATTGGCTTCATCGAGTCCCCATACTGGGATGGGCTTGCTCAAAGCATTATTGGCTTCGGCTATTATTTTGTCGACTGATTTCTTTACCAAAGCATTACCTTGTGTGTATAAATCTTTTATCGTATTAATTTCCTGAGAACTGCCATAAAGACGAGGATATGTATTTGAAGACCAATTTGTTGTAAAATCGGTGTTCACCTTTGTTGGATTTGTAAATACATATTGAGCTTGTAGTGGCATTAAAACCATTACTAATAAGTTCAAAATAATTATTGAATATTTCATTTTCTAACTAATTTTTAAAATTCTACAATCGCTCAATCTTACTAAGCATTAAAATGTCTACTTGGAAATTTGGAAACCTATCAAAAAAAAAATCATTTATAAGAATAATATAATGTCGTATTGATAACATTCTATTTTATTGATAATCTGGCGTTTATTAAATATTAAATACTAAATTATATAGTGGTAAATAATTAAAGTGATTGCTGTAAAAATACAAAAAATATTTATCATAAAGTGATTTCATCATTGCCTTTCAGAGAAAAACAAAAGGGCTTGTCATAAATTTAATATTGAAAACTATTAAATCTATTGTACAAGCCCTTTAATCTATTATTTTACAGCATTAAGCAGCAATCTACTTTACAAATTTAATGGTTTGTTTTCCAGAATTTGCTTGTAACTCAACAATATAAACACCTGATTTCAAGCTTGGTAACATAATTGAGTTGGCACCTTGTGAGGCATTCATTCCTGTCAACACATTCGATAAAGTTCTTCCCGAAATATCATATATATTAACTGTTACCTTTTCGTTGCTATTCAAGTTGAAGAACAATTGATTATTTGCCACGTACATATTGAAATTATTTGTATTCAAATTTTTGCGCAGGCCTGATACAACCATATCTGGTGTCATACTGAAAGCCAAATTATCCACATAATAATTTCTTGTTTCTTGGGTCAATTTGGTATTGTCGTAAACATTGTCGGGTAAAATTTCAATTGTATTTATTCCTGTCAACCCTTTATTATGTTTGAACACGAAAGTATGCCATTCGTTTGCTGTACGTGCATTTTTCCATACATATTGCTTCACAGGAATTGTTCCAGTATTTTGCAATTGGAAAATAGAATCTCTAACAGCTGTTGATTTTAACGATGATTTGATTGGTTCCAGTGTATTGCCATTTAGTTTAACAACTGGAACACCATTCATGGTCGGTCCATACATTTGTAGTTGAAAATACTTGAATGCTTCCAAATTTGTTGACGTAGAGTCACAAGGTATCTGGAAATAATTTTTCACTGTAAATGTAACAAAAGAATTTGAATTGCCTGAACGTCCTTTGGCAGCATAAGCCAATGAGTCGCCTGGCGTACGAGTTAATTTCAGTACACGATCCGAATTGTTTCCTGCGCCTTTCACCGGATTTTCAAAATAATCTTGATGGCTACCATCCTGATAACGAGTCCATTTCATAAAGTCTTTTTCAAAATCTTCGACAACTACCCACGAAAAATCCACGGCGGCTTTCAGCTTATAAGCATAAGCTATAGAAGTTCCGTCGGTTTTTTTGCCTGCATTATTTTGCCCTTCAATCTCAAATGAATATTTAATGCCTGGCTGCATTCCAGCTTCTTCATAGGTGAGTTCTTTAGTAATAATACGATTATCATCGATGGTTGAAAGTACCTGACCATTCAATTTGATGACATATTTATCGGCCACATCCATTTTATTCCATTTAAGTACTACTTTAAAGTCGGTTGAAAGAGCACTGAACCCGGCAATTTTTTGTTCATCGATAGGAATTACAGGGGGTGTATTGGTAAAATAAATATCATCAATATAGGTTGTATCCTTTGCACTTCCGCCACGATCAGGCTGAATCAGAAATACATTATACCCACCATTTTTATCGTTGTTTGCAGATAAGTCATACGTCGAACGACTTTTGGCTTTATTGTTTAAATCAAAGATAAACCATTGCCATTTGCCAATTCGCGCCGCAGGGTCGTTAGGAAGATGTTCGCTACCATATTGTTGCACAGGAGTAAGGCCTTTAAATTCCACTTTGGCAACAATTTCGGATGTATTTTTTTTCAAAGCCCTAAAAACTACATACTGATATTTTGGCAAACCAGTATTACCAACCTGAAATTTCGATGGCAAAAGATTATTAGTAGCAGCAGGATCATCTACATTAAAACTACGAATAGGACCATCCCAAATTGCACCACCGTCTTTACGGATGTATCGCATACATTTGTTGGTAGGATCGAACGGATCCTTTACAATTTCACGTTTTCCACCATCGGCAGAAGCCCAGTTTACAGCCACGGCAGAATCGCCTTCAAAATCGTCAATAATCCACGGATTAGTAGTCCCTGGAAGAGTTAAGGTTTGTGCTTTCAGACCAAATGCCATCATACATGCACAAGCAATCATAAGTACTTTTGTTTTCATAATAATTAAATTTTAATGAATAATTTTGGTTTAATTTATTCTGTTTTTTGAATAATACAAATATAAAGTGAAAAATGTAGGTATTCTAATAAATTTTAGTCCATTTCTAATACTATTTTGGTCAAATTGTGGTGATTTATTATACTATACTGAAAAATAATGTTTAGAGATAAAAAAAATCAACTTATTAACATGACTAATTTTAGTGCTGCTGTAAGTTGATTTTTGATATAAAGTAATCACTAATATTGTATGATACAATTAGCACATATAAACTAATTTATTCAAGTTTAATATTACCAACCTGGGTTTTGTTCCAAATTGCCTTTACTTTTCATTATTTCGCTGTTGGGTATAGGATAAAGGTACATTTTATTGTCCCAAACTCGATTCTCTACAATATAGTCTTTATCATAAACCAATGATCCATCAGTGTTTTTGACAATTTTCATTCCTCGAATAGTAAGAATGGCTTCCTGTTGTGCTGGATCGTCCAATAGTCGCCATCTGCGAATATCGAAAAATCGATGTCCTTCGAAAGCCAATTCTATTTGTCGTTCTTTTATAAGCACTTTCTCAAAATCAGTTTTAGAAATGCTATTTGGATACGAATATAAATTAAACCTGCTACTTACTTTAATCTTATTCCTAATTTCGTTTACTAATAACAAAGCTGATTTTGGGTGATTCACTCCGTTGCTCGCGGATGAAGAACTCGGTGTGGGGCAAACATGGTAAAGTGCTTCGGCATAATTTAGATATACTTCATTCATAGCAAATAAAACATTTGTATGCCATGAATCTTGTCCTTTCTGTAAATCAAGCCCAGTATTCAAATATTTACGTAAATAATATCCAGTTGTTGAAGCCCTGAATTTTCCTAGCCCGTCAATACCACCTACAAAGGATTCAATACTTCGATTGTTGGTAAGTCCGAAGGATAAAGGTTTGCCGTTCAGCACTAAAATGGAATCAAGTCGGGGATCTCTTTTTGTGTAAGGGTCGGTGGCTTTATAAACATCCGACGCCAAACCCATTCCAAAAGCATCTACTAAGTTTTGAGTTGGCGATAGTGTATTTCCACCTCCTAATTGAAAACCGATAGGATAATTTGCTTTTTCAAACTTATTCCCTTTTTCCCAACGGCGTTCAAAAATTACTTCATCTTTGGTAAATCCGGGTAGCGAATATGCTGGCATATACATATTCAGGTAATTATTTTTGAGTAACGCTCTATGTTTTGGGGGTAATTCGAAATACTCTTTCCCGATATTAGCTGCTCTGTTCCATTTAGTAATGTCATTAGTAGGGTTAGATAATTTACTGGCGGCATACACTGAGGCACGTAAAGCCAAGGCGTAAGCAGTTCCTTTGGTAACTCGCCCAATTTTGCTCTGACCGGCCGATCCTGCAACGCCCGGAGCTTCACCTATACCATCTTTCATGCCAGCAGGTCGTCCATAATTAAACCACGTATAAGGCAGTTTGTCGGCAACAGCTAAACACTCACTAATTATAAAATTATAACAACTATCAACTGTATTTCTTTTGAAATCAAAATTATCGTTCAAGTCTAATGTTTTAGTAATTATTGGCACTCCACCGTATCTTTTTACCAACTCGAAATAATAAAATGCTCTTAAAAAACGCGCTTCATAGCGTAGTTTATTGATATTGTCCCATTGATCCCAATAATTATTTTTAGAAGGATCCGAAATAGTGTCTCTTTTTGCTAATGTGTTTGCAAAATCCGCAGAACCTTCGAGAAAAAGATTTGCTTTTCTGATTCCAGTATAATAATAACTCCATTTATCATCCGGATTTGAAGTAGGTCCCCAAGCACCAGTTGCAAAATTGTGAATATTGCTGTTTTCGTTCGCGTGGTGTGCTTCATCGCTTGCTGCCGCAAGGCTTGAACCATCAATATCGTTGTATCCAACAGGTAAAAAGGAGTAAATTCCTGTACCAAAATCGCGCATGGTATTGTATTCCGAAAAGATATCCTCCGGCACATAATTACTGTCCATTTTTCGATCTAAAAAATCATCGGCACAAGAAGAAAAAAATATGCTTAGAACTAAAATCAAGAATAATTTATTGATTAATTTCATTTCGTATAGTTTTATAGTTATTTTTAAATTATTCATGTTTATCAAAACGTAAGACTTAATCCCACGTTCATTGTTTTCATTAATGGATAAGAATTTATATCCATGCTTTCAACATCGACACTTATATCATCGAAGTTTTGGATTCCAAACAGATTATTTCCATTCACATACAACCTACACTTTTCTATTTTCAAATTTTTAGTCAGTTCCTTAGGTAAGGTATAACCAAGTTCTATATTTTTCAAGCGTAAGTAAGAACCATTGCGTAACCAGAAAGTTGACGTGCGGTAATTATTGCTATTGTCCATCGACGAAAGACGAGGATAAGTAGCAGTAGACGCAGTGGCTGGTGTCCAACGACCATCAGCCGCCCAAGCTGTGATTTTTGCATTATCCACAAATGGTTTTACCATGTTTCCATTCAATACTACCGAACGTT
>JBBSCW010000235.1:0-5737 GCA_038249855.1 Bacteroidales bacterium | reverse complement strand
TTTCCGCATTTCGGGCGATGTTAAATTTGATGAAGTTGCTCCTAAATGTTCATTTATAACGCCTGTTCCGGGCGGTGTTGGTCCAATGACCATCGTTTCATTGCTAAAAAACACTTTGTTAGCGGCAAAAGGGGAAATCTATTAAGAATTTACTAATTAATCATTTACCATTTACTATTTCTTTTGTGAATTTAGTTTTCAAATGGTAAATGGTAAATGAAAAAATTGTAAATGATATCATGACTTTATTCTACGTTCCCAATCTGACTTCCGAACTTATTCTTCCAGAAGAAGAATCGCTGCATGCAGTCAAAGTGTTGAGGTTAAAGCTTGGTAGCCCAATAATTGTGGTAGATGGAGTAGGAAATTACCACAAAGCTCATATCACAAATTCTCACCCAAAACATTGTGGTTTTGAAATAACTGAAACCATACATGAATATGGAAAATTACCTTACAATTTGCACATTGCCATTGCTCCTACCAAAAATATGGAGCGACTGGAGTGGTTTATAGAAAAAGCAACGGAAATCGGTATTTCAGAGATTACGCCTATTATTTGCCGATATTCCGAACGTAAAATAGTTAAAGAAGACCGATTGGAAAAAATAATCGTTTCCGCTGCCAAACAATCTGTGAAAGCATATTTTCCTAAATTAAATCCTACTTGTACTTTTGATGAGTTTTTGAAGAAACATACCGAAGGCAATCGATTTATTGCACATTGTTACGATCAAGATAAAAAACTGCTAAAGAACGAAGTAGAGAATGTCAAGAACGTAATAATTATAATTGGACCAGAAGGAGATTTCAGCATTGAAGAAGTTGAGAATGCAGTAAATCAAGGCTTTGTACCTGTTTCATTGGGGGTTAGTCGTTTACGCACTGAAACAGCAGCTGTAGTTGCCTGTAATACGGTTTCATTAATGAATACTTAAATTTCGATTTTTAGAATTAGATATTGAATGACAACAAAAATAGATTACGAAAAACAAACGATAGAGCGCATGTTGTTGGTTTACTGTCGGTTGAAGCACGACAGGAAAGCTAAAAGTCAATTATGTGAGAGTTGCGAAAGTTTAAAAAAATATGCACATGCACGCCTTACTAATTGTATGTTTGGCGAGGAAAAACCAGCTTGCAGAAAATGTCCAGTGCATTGTTACAAGCCCGACATGAAAAAAGAGATAAAAGAGGTAATGCAGTTTGCTGGTCCTCGCATGTTGTTTTATTACCCTAAAGATTTTGTTATTCATTTTACTGAACTTCTTACACAAAAAAAAGTAGAACGCAAACAAAAAAAACAGTCTCAATGAGACTGTTTTTTTTTGTGTGATATTTATCATTCGGGTATTTTACTCTTCCTCATCCTCCGTAAAATCAACTGATTCCTCTATTTCAAAAACAGAGAGTTGTCTGCGGAAAACTTCATCCAAAGAAATTTGGAAAGTTTCGGTATGGGCTATTCCTTCAATTGGAGTAATTCTATCAAGAATTATTTGAAGCAAATGTCTATTATCCTTAGCATAAATTTTTACAAACATCGAATATTTCCCTGTTGCATAATGACATTCTACAACTTCAGGAATCTTCTTTAAGTCTTCAACCACTGATGGAAACAACTTCACATTACTCAGGGTAATTCCAATGTACGCACAAGTTTGAAAACCAACTTTATAGGTATCTATTACAAACTCAGAACCTTTGATAATTCCGGTGTTGCGAAGTTTCTGGATACGTTGGTGAATTGCAGCGCCTGAAACATTACATTCGCGTGCAACTTCTAAAAATGGGATTCGTGCATCTTGCGATATAAGTTGTAAAATCCTTTTGTCTAATCGATCTATTTGGTGTTGTGCCATGGTGATTTTTTTCTCAGATTTTTTTTGTTAGTTTCTGTTTATTGAATTTAGTATGCAAATGTATTAATAATTTTTTTATTTCATGCCATAAATTAGACAAATTGAAAGTTTGTTTGAAAAAATATACAATTTATACCGATTGCAGAAATAATTCAGTCCAATTTCGACTTCGTCAAATTGGACTGTTTATTTCTATGCATCGGCATTATATCAAAAATATTTTAATCGATAATAATAATTCAGTAGATATTATCTATATTTTCCGCCGTCGCAGTCGTTTATCATACTCAGGTAACTTTGATAACGCGAACTACTTATTTCATGTGTTTCGAGTGCATCTAATATCGCACAACCTGGTTCGTGTATATGTTTACAATTTGAAAACTTACAATCATGGCTTATTCTGAATATTTCTTTAAAATAATGACCAATTTCTTCCGATTCCATATCCACAACTCCAAAACCTTTGATTCCAGGCGTATCTATAACTCTTCCGCCTTCAGGTAATTCAAACATCTCGGAAAAAGTGGTGGTATGCATTCCTTTGTTGTGATAGCTCGAAATTTCGCCCACTTTGGCCAATGAGTTGGGTCTGAGAGCATTAATTATAGTAGATTTACCCACACCTGAATTACCTGAAATTAGAGATATTTTATTGTTTAAATAATGAGTAAGAGCCTCTAAATCAGTTTTATTTTTTGCTGAAACTTTAAAAACGGTATAGCCTAAGCTTTCATATAAAAACTGTAATGCTTCTAAGTATTCAAATTCAGATTCACTGTATAAATCGGTCTTATTAAAAACCAAGCAAGCTGGCACACTATACGCTTCTGCCGATGCCAAAAATCGATCGATAAAAACAGTAGAAGTTATCGGATAATTAATGGTTGCGACCAAAATAACCGCATCGAGATTGGAAGCCAATATATGCGATTGCTTAGACAAGTTGGACGAACGGCGAACGATATAATTTCTACGATCTTCAATGGCAGAAATCATTCCCGTATGGTCTTCATTTAGCAAAAACTCTACCCAATCGCCCACAGCAATAGGATTAGTACTCCTGATATCTTGCAATCGTAGATTTCCCTTGATTTTACATTCGGTAAATAGTCCATTATCACTTTTTACTTGATACCAACTACCGGTATTTTTCACAACAAGTCCTCTCATTCTGAGAATATAGTTTATTTGTAAGTTGTTGAATTATAATTTAAAAAGCCTCTGTAGCGGTGATGTAGAACTGTAACTTTTCGCTATAATTATTTTTGGCAATGTCTACCCGTAAATGTACACGAGCGTCGTTCAATCTATATCTTAATCCTCCTCCATAAGCCACCTTCAGTTTATCAATACTCAGGTTTTTGCTATCCATCACATCGCCAGTAGATAGGAATAAAGCGGCTTTCAATCTTTTGTAAATCGGCATTCGATATTCTGCTTGAAATAGAAACATCGCATTATCACGGTACATTCCTTGCCGAAATCCCCTCATTAAATCGCGACCGCCCAAAGTTGGTAGAAGTTGAAATGGTATATCATTTTTGCTAAATATCTCTGAAAAATAACCTTGCCAAGCTAAAATATGATTGTTAGCAATGGGTATAAATTGTCTGAAATCTAAAGAAAAATCAGTTGTATTGTAACTACTTCCCCAAATTGCATTGGCTGTTCCCAAAGTAAGTTTTGCAAAGATACCTTTTTGTGGGTAAAATTGATTATCACGAGAGTCAAATGAGCCTAAAAATCCAACTTTAAATTCTCGGTAAGGTTTCCAACCAGCATCGCCAAACTTAGAATAAATACGGTCGTGTAACGATTTATAAGTAGAATCTGTACGTACAGTTTCAGTCCGTCCAGCTAAAATTAATCCTACGTAGATATTTTTTGTTAATGCGTAATGAGGCTGAAAACTCAGGCTAAAAATATTAGCAGTAAATGATTGTTGTATATTAGAATGCTGATTCCCAATTCCATAATATAAATCAGGATAATCTCTAAAATTCAAATTAGCATACAAATACCATTTTTTGTCAGCTAAATATATTTTAGGAGTGATATTTAGAATGAACTGATTAAGTAAAGTATAATCGGCACTTCCTGAGATGGAACTAATTTTACTTAAATCTTTACTTTTAAAATAATAGCCACCTGCAATACCTCCCGACCAACTTGTTTCCTGTTGATAGGCCGGATGAGGAATTATAAATAAACTCGATTTGCTGACAATGGAATCGCTGTTTTGCGCTGATAAAGCCATTGATAACAAGAATAGCAGTAGAATTATATGATTATTTCGCAAAATAAATGAGAACCTAAAATTGTAAAAAAACACAGTCATTTCCAAATGGAAATGACTGTAATAGTGTATTTGAAGTAAAAAATATAAAAATTATACAGTCATTATTTCTTTTTCTTTGGCTGCTAACATTTCATCAATTTTTTTGATGTACTTGTCGTGTATTTTCTGAGCAGTAACTTCTGCGTCTTTTCCCATATCTTCGGGAAAACCATCTTTTACCATTTTTTTGACAGTTTCAATTGCTTCGCGACGTGCATTTCTGACCGAGATTTTAGCATCTTCACCTTCGTGATGCGACTGTTTGGCCAATTGTCTGCGTCGTTCTTCGGTAAGTGGAGGTATACCCAACCGTATAACTTCGCCATTATTCATTGGCGTAATACCTACATCAGAATTTAAAATTGCTTTTTCAATTACAGCAATTAAACCCTTTTCCCAAGGTTGAATTACAATAGTTTTGGCATCGGGTGTAGTTATAGTTGACACAGTTGAAAGTGGAACGTGAGAACCATAATAATCTACTTTTACCCCATCGAGAATGCGGGGATTGGCTTTTCCGGCGCGAATGTGTGCCAATGATTCATCAAGAAACAATAGAGTTGCTTCCATATTGTCTTCTGCCTCAGTCAGAATTGGATTTACGTCTTGCATAATACGTTTTATTTAGGATTGAGTTTGTTTCTATTTTATTTGAAATCAACGGAAATAGATATAATATCAAAATTGTAAATTGTAATCCGCGATAGCTATCGGGATGAATTGTAAATTCTTATATTCTTACCAATGTACCAATTTTTTCGCCCATCATTACTTTTTTCAGATTTCCTGGAGTATCCATATCGAACACATAAATAGGCATATTATTTTCTTTACACATGGTGGTTGCAGTCAAATCCATCACTTTTAAGTTCCGATTATATATTTCATCATAACTTATTTCGTCATATTTTGTAGCCGAAGGATCTTTTTCGGGATCGGCTGTATATATTCCGTCTACCCGAGTACCTTTAAGCATTACATCGGCTTCAATTTCGATGGCACGCAGCGAAGAACCGGTATCCGTTGTGAAAAATGGATTTCCCGTTCCAGCCGAAAGAATCACAACTTCGCCATTTTCTAAACTTTGAATGGCTTTTTGTTTAGAATAAAATTCACCAATAGGCTCCATGCGTATGGCAGTCAAAACACGTGATTTAGTGCCAGCTGCTTGTAGAGCAGAATTGAGTGCCAAGCTATTGATAACCGTTGCTAACATCCCCATCTGATCGCCTTGAACTCTGTCGAAACCTTTGGATGTTCCACTCAATCCGCGAAAGATATTGCCTCCGCCTATTACAATTCCAATTTGAACTCCCATAGCGGCAATTTCAGAAATTTGTTGGGCGTATTCACTCAATCTATTCTCATCGATGCCATACTGCTTCTCTCCCATGAGCGATTCGCCACTCAATTTCAGTAAAATACGTTTAAATGCTGCCATTGTTTATTTTGGTTTGTTTAATTAGCAAAAGTAAGAAAATTGTAATGAAACTCCAAATATTAACAGAGTGTATTTTTTAAATAGTGATTTATT
>JBBSCW010000234.1:0-5784 GCA_038249855.1 Bacteroidales bacterium | reverse complement strand
GGTTGATTCAACACAATGGCTGTGTCGTAAGTATTTACTACTGGCGAACTAATCCGTTCTTCACTCAAAATAACGGTAACATTGGCAGTACCACCACGCTGTTCAGGTCCGTATGAAGGTATCCAACTTACTTCCTGTCCTTGCATTAATCCGGAGTATGCTAGGATTTTACCCATTGATAACACTCCTTGTCCACCAAAACCGGCTATTATAATTTCTTCTTTCATTTTTAGATTGTAAAAAGGTGTATGAGACCCCTAACCCCTCCCGCCTTGCGGGATAAATTGCAGGGAACTAAGTTAGTTTTGTCTCGTGTTTTATTATTAATTTCCCTTTGTTATAAAAAAAGTCTTCAAGTCCCCCTTCGGGGGATTTAGGGGGCCGTATTCTTCACATCCCCCATTGGATATGCTGGAAACATATTTTCGACCATCCATTTGTTGGAGTCAGCTGGAGTCATTTTCCAACCTGAACTACAGGTTGAAACTACTTCTACAATTGATGTTCCTTTTTCTAACATAGAATTTTCAAATGCTTTTTGAATTGCTTTTTTGCATTTTTTTACTGCTCCAACTGTATGCACTGCTTGTCGAGTTACATAGCAAGTTCCTTCGAGTTGTGCCAATAAATTCGTGATATTCAGCGGATGACCATTCCTTTGAATATCCCTACCAATGGGCGAAGTAGATGATTTCATTCCTTTTAAGGTAGTAGGAGCCATCTGACCTCCAGTCATTCCGTAGATACCATTATTGATAAATATAATGGTGATATTCTCGCCACGATTGGCGGCATGTATAGTTTCGGCAGTTCCAATGGCAGCCAAATCGCCATCACCTTGATAGGTAAATACAAGCCGGTCGGGTAAAAGTCGTTTTACTGCAGTTGCCAGTGCCGGTGCACGACCATGAGCAGCTTGTTGCCAGTCGATATCTAAGTATTCGTAAGCAAAAACAGCACATCCAACAGGAGCAATACCGATGGTTTTTTCCTGAATGCCCATTTCGTCAATTATCTCACCAATCAACTTATGAACTACCCCATGACTACAACCAGGACAATAATGCATTGGTTTGTCATTTAATACTTTAGGTTTTTCAAAAACTAAGTTTGCGGGATTTATTATATCGTTAATATTCATAATACTACTTTGATTATTTTATTAAAAATGCTTTTGGTAATAAGAACAATTTATTTTTAAAATGCAATCAATTCTTAAATTGTAAATCGTAAATGATAAAAATAGTAAATTCGTCTATTACATCAATTTTTCCTTAATGGCTTTTACAACTTCATCTGGCGAAGGAACAATTCCACCCATGCGACCATAATACTCAACTGGGACTTTACCGTTGACTGCAAGTCGCACATCTTCAACCATTTGTCCAGCATTCATTTCTATTGAAATAAATCCTTTTACTTTATCTGTATAAGATTTAATTCTTTCAGTGGGGAATGGATATAAGGTGATAGGTCGAAGTAATCCAGCTTTAATGCCTTCTTCTCTAGCTAGTTCAACTGCTTTTTGACTGATGCGGGCGCTGATTCCAAATGCAACGATAATATAATCAGCATCTTCGCAAAGAAACTCTTCGTACAAAACTTCATTGGCTTCAATTTCGCGATAACGGGATTGAAGTAATATATTTAATTTCTCCATTTCGCAAGCCTCCAAGCGTAAAGAGTTGATTACGTTTTGTTTGCGGTCGGGTGTTTTTCCTAAGGTTGCCCAAGGAGTGTTTTTACGTATTTCGTCTTCAGTCCAGCGAGGTTGATAAGGAGGAAGTACCACTTTTTCCATCATTTGACCAATAATTCCATCGGCAAGAACCATAGTTGGCGTTCGATATTTGAAAGCCAAATCGAAAGCCATCACGGTATGGTCGGCCATTTCCTGAACTGAGGCAGGAGCGAGGGTTATCATTTTATAATCACCATGTCCTCCGCCCTTTACCGTTTGAAAATAATCGGCCTGACTGGGTTGTATAGTACCTAATCCTGGACCTCCACGCATTACATTCACAATAACGCAGGGTAATTCGGCGGCTGCCAAATAGGAAATTCCTTCTTGCATCAGACTGATGCCAGGACTCGATGAGGAAGTCATGGTTCTTTTACCACATCCTGCAGCTCCATAAACCATATTAATTGATGCAGTTTCACTTTCAACCTGCATTACAACCATTCCGGTAGTGTTCCAAGGCTCCAATTCCATCAAAGTTTCCATGATTTCTGATTGCGGCGTGATGGGATATCCAAAATATCCATCGCAACCAGAACGTATAGCGGCATGTGCAACTGCTTCATTGCCTTTCATTAATCTTACTTCTTCCGTATCGTGTTTTTTTTCTGTACTCATTGCTGTTTTTTTTAGTTCTTTCTGACTTAACTCCTAAGAAATTTATTATTTTTGGACAGGATTTACAAGATTTACAGGATGAATTATTAAATAGTAAATTGTAAATGTTTAAATAGTAAATTCCTAATTAGCCTACTTTTACTTTATAAACGGTTATACAAGTGTCGGGACAAACATAAGCACAAGCAGCACAACCGATACATGATTCGGGATCGGACATGTGCGAAAAATTATATCCCTTGGAATTTGCTTCGTTTGATAGTGATAAAGTCGTTGTCGGACAAGCTACTACACATAAGTCGCAGCCTTTACAATGTTCAATGTTTACTACAATAGCACCTCTAAATTTTGCCATGATTTTTTAATTTTATGTCGGAAAACTTATTTATTTCAAACTAAAATGAAGATTTACTTTTTGATTTGAAATGATTTATAAAAATACTAATTTAAGATTGTTATTTTTCTGAATTTACGCTTATTTAAGCTTTTTTGAAAATATCCAACTCAAGAAATCAACTTGCTTGAATGCTTGATCCCAACTATTATGACCGATATTCGGAAATACGATTAATTCGCATTTTTTGAAACCAAAAGACTCTAAAGTCTCATAAGCACTTTTAGAATGTTCAAGCGGTACAACTGGATCAATTTCGCCATGATAAATGCGTATTGGCATTTGACTTACGACGTTCAATCGCTCATTATTAACTCCTCCACAAATAGGAACTGCTGCTGCAAATAATTTTGGCTCGCGACAAATAAGGTCAAATGTTCCCATACCGCCCATCGAAAGACCGATAACGTAAATTCGCTTAGAATCAACAGCTTCTTTTTTGCTAAGAGATTTGGTCAGGTCAATCACTAATTGCATGGCTTTGGTAGGATGCTTAGCATTTACGTAACTAAACTTGCCGGTGCTTTTATCATTGATGGGTGCCCAGAAATCATTAGAAGGACATTGAGGAAAAACTACAATGGCTGGAAAACTTGTTCTATTTGCTTGGTCAGTGAATAAATACGAACCGTGTACTAATTGTTTTTCATTGTCGGCACCACGCTCGCCCGAACCGTGCAAAAACAAAACCAAAGGATATTTTTTGGTAATATCGTAATTGTCTGGGAAAAGAATTCTATATCTCAGTGTGTCGGATTTTGAAATGTATTCTTTTTTCAAAAATAAATCATTTTGAGCTGAGAGCCATTGATTGGCAGTAAGTGCAATAATAAAAAATAGGACTAATTTCTTCATTTTTAATAAGTGGTTTTGAGATAAGGGTCTTAAAATTAATTGTTTATATACAAAAGAGCAATAAGGTGCTTTGTTGACAGGATTTAAACATTCAACAGCATACAAAGAAATAAAAAAACTTGACATTTACCATACAAAAGCTTGACAAAATCACATGCCTGGATTAAATATGTACAACTGCGATAATATCGAACTTTATTTGATTAATTTATAAGTTTTGAATAGGTCAAATTATCAAATTGACATCATTCATATGTTATATTTGATAAAAACAATCTTAAATCACACCCATAGAGTTGAAAATACCAATAAATGCTGACAAAATAACACAAAATACACGATAGATAATAAACTTTTTAAGAATTTTATTTCAACGTGTCTTCAATTCCCCCCTTGGGGGGCTAGGGGGCAATTATCTATTACAAATAGCCCTATATTCGCAATATTCACAGGTTTTCAGAATCTCAGTTTGAAAAAATGGAATGGAAGGGTCGAAAATATCTTCGAGACATCCAATCAAATTTTCTGTATATTCTTCTTTTACAATTGAGAAATCGTCTATGACTATAGTGTCCCTATATATTTTTTGTGTTAGTTCGGTTTGAAATGGCTCTTTGAAGAGATTTCGCATATAATAAATCCCTGGCACAATTGTTTTTCCTTCTGCATATGGCTCATAAAAAAGTCCATAGAGCAGAGTTTGTAATACATGTTTCGGGCGGTTCTCGATATTATGCTCAAATACATTTTCCATGCTTTTGAAAGTTAGATCACCTTGTCCGGTTTTATAGTCGATAATTCGGACTTTGCCTTCCTTTTCGTCAATACGGTCGATAAATCCTTTGATATTAACCATTCCGGCTGACGTTGCGATTTCTAATATACAGTCTTTTTCAACATCTATAATTTTGAAAGGAGCGTATTTCTTGTCTACTCTCAAAACTTGCGTTACATATTTTTTGATGACCCTTGCTATCAGTAAGTTGTTGCCTTCTAATGTGATAGAACTTGATTCTCCTTTTTTGAAATACTTTTCACTAAATGCTTTCTGAATAAGCTGGTCAATATACAGTGAGTTAGCAATTAATTTATCTAAATCGTCAACATTTATTAACTTGTCCTTAAAAGGTTTATATATATATTCCATCGTGGCATGAAACAAATTGCCAAACATGCTTTCCTCTATTGTTTCACTCACTTCTTCTACGGTTTCTATTCGCTCAATCCGTGTTAAGTAGAACATAAGCGGACAATCGATATAGGTTTTTATAGAGCTTGCCGACAAAGCTTTTGCATTTTCGCTCTTTGACACAAACAGTTGAAGTTTTTTTATTATTTCATCTGTTTTTTCAATCTTAATTACGGCTTCTTGGGCAAAAGCAGTCTCAAAAGTCAAGGATTTACGCTTGATATTTACCCCGTAATGAAAGTGTAATTGTTTCAAAAATCGACTTTCCTCGCCAGTTGACATTCCATCAGTTCGTGAGTCATAAAGCATGTATATCTTCTTAGCCCTGTGAATCAGTCGATAAAAATTGTATGAAGTTATGGCATCGTTGTGTTCATAGGTAGGCAAACCGAAACCTCGTCGCAGATTATAAGGAATAAAACTATTTGAGCTTGTTTTTTTAGGGAAAACACCTTCGTTGAACGATGGAATAATCAGATTTTCGAAATCAATACCCCTTGCTTCCAGTACGCCCATAATTTGAAGTCCTTCGAGTGGCTCGCCCACAAAAGGAATACTAATGCCGCTAACCAACTGTCGGATTAACCGCATCAAGGTATCCAAAGTCATTTCAAATCCAGTTGGCAATAGTTTCATTACTTCCCACATCCGATTCAAGGTGCTGTAATACTGGTATAAATAATCGGTTTCGAGGGCGTAATTATCAGGTGCAATTTTTTGCATATTCCGATGCAGCATTCCCACTATTTCAATTAAATAGGGTAAAAATTCGTCCTTATTGGCTTTATTTTGGAAAATGCTGGATAGCACATCATTTAACTGTAATTCCTTCTCATTAATATAAATCCAATTGTAAGCAACTAAATTTGAGCTGATTGTGTCAATTTCATTTTTACAAAGCAAGGCGATATACTGATGATTCAGCACATTGCTAACTGTTTGATGATAGAAATTTACTTTATTCCCCGATTTGCTTACCCTGCGTTG
>JBBSCW010000233.1:0-5786 GCA_038249855.1 Bacteroidales bacterium | reverse complement strand
TAAAAAAAATAATCTCTAAAAAGGCACGTACCATTATCGTATCACCTCTGAAAATGAAACAAATAAATCCTGTTATTGATTTAGATATTTTTTTAAATCACAATTTAGCCATACTTACATTTCCACCAATGGGTGTTTGGAAGGGTGATATGCCTAACATCAAACAAATTAAATCCATTCAGATAGAAGATTTATTAGAACGCCCAACCATTGAAATCTTTACGGAAAACATTGCTAAATACCATCAGTCGAAAGTAGTGTTGGTTACTGGTGCGGCTGGATCTATCGGTAGTGAAATTGTACGCCAATTGATTAGCTATAATCCAAAATTAATTATTCTACTCGATCAAGCTGAAACGGAAATGCATAATATGAAATTGGAACTTGACGAGAAATATCCTGACAATAATTTTCTTTTTTTCTTAGGAGATGTTCGTAATAAGGAGCGTATAGAATATATGATGGATAATTATAAACCTGATTTTATTTATCACGCGGCCGCTTATAAACATGTTCCACTCATGGAGGAAAATCCTGTAGAGAGTATTCAGACCAATGTGGTGGGAACGAAAAACATGGCTGACCTAGCTGTTAAATATAAAGTGGAACGTTTCGTAATGGTTTCGACAGATAAAGCTGTAAATCCGACCAATGTGATGGGGGCATCGAAGCGAATTGCTGAAATTTATGTTCAGTCCTTATTTAGAAAGCTTAATTCGGAAAACAAAAATACCACTAAATTCATCACTACTCGTTTTGGTAATGTTCTGGGTTCCAATGGATCTGTCATTCCACTGTTTAAAAGTCAAATTGAAAAAGGCGGTCCAATTACTGTAACTCATCCTGATATTATTCGATATTTTATGACCATACCAGAAGCCTGTTTGTTGGTACTCGAAGCAGGTGTGATGGGCAATGGCGGTGAAATATTCATTTTCGACATGGGTAATCCTGTGAAAATTGTATCACTAGCCCGTAAAATGATAAAATTGGCTGGATTTATTCCCGATGTGGATATCAAAATTGTATATACTGGTTTGCGACCTGGCGAGAAACTTTACGAAGAACTTTTGAATAATAAGGAGACAAACATCGAAACTCATAATCCTAAAATTACGATTGCAAAAGTGCAAGAGTATGGATTTGAAGAAATTTCGATTCAAATTGACGAGTTAATTGACATAAGTGCTAACTCGAAAGATTTTTTGACTGTTGCACAAATGAAAAAAATAGTTCCTGAATTTAAAAGTAAAAACTCGCAATACGAACGATTAGATTTAAAATAAGTCTTTCAAATTCAATACATAGCTTATAATTACCATCAAATATATTTATGATTTCTGTTGAACAACTAACCGTTGAATTTGGTGGATCACCGCTTTTCGATGAAATAAGTTTCTTAGTGAACGCCAAAGATAAAATTGCTTTGGTAGGTAAAAATGGAGCAGGAAAAACTACTTTACTGCGTATTTTTTCTGGCAAACAATCGCCTACCAAAGGTAGAATTACTGTTCCCAAAGACCTGACAATTGGATATTTGCCGCAGCACATGATCCACAACGAAGGGACAACGGTGATGCAAGAGTCCGAAAAAGCCTTTGAGCATATTACCAGTTTGCAATCTGAGATTGAGGATTTGAATATAGAACTCACACACCGAACCGACTACGAAAGTGAAGATTACCAACGACTTCTGGACAAAATTACACATAGCAATGAATTACTTCAGATTGTAGGTAATGGAAATTTTTATGGCGAAATAGAAAAGACGCTTTTGGGATTAGGATTTCTTCGTTCAGATTTCGAGCGACAATGTTCTGAATTTAGCGGAGGCTGGCGAATGCGTATTGAATTAGCCAAAATTCTGATGCTCCGCCCCGACGTACTTCTGCTGGATGAACCTACCAATCACTTAGATATTGAATCGATACAATGGCTCGAAAGTTTTTTGGTAAATGCCAATAGTGCAGTGGTTTTGGTCTCGCACGACCGTGCTTTTATCGATGCAGTTACAGGCAGAACGATAGAAATTTCGTTGGGGAAAATCTATGATTACAATGTAAATTACTCCAAATACCTCGATTTACGCAAAGAACGCCACGATCAACAAGTAAGAGCTTACGAAAATCAGCAAAAACTGATACAGGAAACTGAAGATTTTATCGATCGTTTCAGATACAAAGCTACCAAAGCTGTTCAGGTTCAATCGCGTGTCAAGCAGTTAGATAAACTGGTAAGGCTGGAAGTAGATATGGAGGATAATTCAAGATTGAGCTTGAAATTTCCGCCAGCGGTACACTCTGGTATTATTCCTGTAGAATTGGAGCATTTATCAAAGGCTTATGGCTCTCATGTAATTCTCGATAATATTGGAGTAATAATCAATCGGGGCGAAAAAGTGGCTTTTGTTGGGAAAAATGGTGAAGGTAAGTCAACGCTCGTGAAATGTATCATGGACCAAATTGAATACTCAGGTAAACTCAAACTCGGTCATAATGTCAAAATTGGTTATTTTGCTCAGAATCAGGCATCCATGCTCGACGAGTCAAAAACCGTATTTGAAACCATTGATTATGTGGCTGTTGGCGACATTCGGACTAAAATTCGGGATATTTTGGGTGCTTTTATGTTCGGTGGCGAAGCTTCTGATAAAAAAGTACAAGTGCTTTCGGGAGGCGAACGAAGCAGATTGGCCATGATTAGATTACTGCTAGAGCCTGTCAATTTATTGATTCTTGATGAGCCTACCAACCATTTGGATATGAGATCGAAAGATGTGTTGAAAGAAGCAATCAAGTCTTTTGATGGGACAGTTATCGTAGTTTCGCACGATAGGGAGTTTTTAGATGGCTTGGTAACTAAGGTTTATGAGTTTGCCAACAAAAAAGTACGTGAACATTTAGGCGGTATTTACGACTTTTTGCAATATAAAAAGATGGATAGCCTAAAGGAGTTAGAAATATCAAACTCATTAAAAGCTGCAGTTCAGAATGTAAATAAAGCAGATTCAGATAACAAACTTAGTTATGAAGCCCGCAAGGAACAAAGCCGTAAAATACGGAAAGCTGAAAAAAGTGTTGAGGAAATAGAATTGATTATTGCAGGTTTTGAGGAAGAATTAGCTGCGATGAACAAACAAATCGAGCAACCAGAATACGCTTCTGATAGTGATTTCATAATATTATACCAGAAAAAACAACGTGAACTCGAACATAAAATGTACGAATGGGAACTTTTAGTGGAAGAATTAGAAGAATTGACAGCCCCTGCCCCCTAACCCCCTAAAGGGGGAATAAGACGCAGTATTGAAATGCTTAAATTATTCATAAATAAATAATTACATGGATATTAGTCCAAATTATCCCTCTCTGAATTTATCTTTAATCTTTTGTCTTTTATCTTTAATCTTTTTTTAAATGCCAAAATTATATCTCATACCCACAAGTTTAGGCGATGTTCCTTTAAATAAAATTTTACCGGATTATAACACCGAAATAATATCGGCCATTAAACATTTTGTGGTTGAAGATATTCGCACGGCGCGTCGCTTTCTCAAAAAAGCAAATCCTGAAATTGTGATTGATGAGCTTACATTTTTTGAACTTAATCAGCATACTTCAGCTGAGCAAATAAGTAATTATTTGAAACCAATGCAACAAGGCTATGATTTGGGAGTGATTTCAGAAGCTGGCTGTCCTGCCATTGCCGACCCAGGTGCCGAAGTAGTAGCAATGGCCCAAGCCAATGATTTTCAAGTTGTTCCTTTAGTAGGTCCTTCATCCATCTTATTAGCGTTGATGGGATCTGGCTTCAACGGACAGAGTTTTGCTTTTGTAGGCTATTTGCCTATTCAACCCGCCGATAGAGCTAAAGCAATAAAAAAGTTAGAGTCGAGAGCAATCAATGAGCAACAATCACAAATTTTCATTGAAACACCCTACCGGAACTCTAAAATGCTGGAAGAGATACTAACTACCTGCCAAACAACCACAAAACTTTGTATCGCAGCTGATATTACTTTGGAATCAGAATTTATCAAAACTAAAACAATTCAGAATTGGAAAAAAACCAAACCTGATTTGAATAAGCGACCTTGCATTTTTATACTTTACAAATAGTCAATTTTAGTCATTTTATAAAGTATCATTATAAAAACTCTTTATCTTCCTCTAAATTTGATGTCATTTTTTAAGAAACTGCACAAAATAAGCTTCTTTGGGCATTAAATTTAAAAAGATTCGTATATTTGTGTCGCCAATAATATAAATCGTTTTCTAAATTGTTGTAATTTTTAAGATATGTACAAAAAAATAACACCCAGCGAACTTACTCTCAAATCCTTGATTGACTTTTCGGTGAAAAACTTTGCCGATTCGCCTTCTGTGTCTTTTGTCGATGGTAGTCCTATCAGCTACAAAGAGTTAGGGATTCAAATAGATTTATTAGCTGCTAAATTATTCTCATACGGTCTTAAAAAAGGCGATAAAGTAGCTTTATTTTCACAAAACATGCCCAATTGGGTTGTTGCCTATTTTGCAGTTGTTTCCAAAGGCTTGGTTATAGTGCCAATACTGCCAGACTTTTCGCGTGCTGAACTTGAAAACGTGATGAGTCATTCCGAGGCCAAAGTATTATTTCTGAGCGATAAATTGATACCGAAAGCCGAAGGTCTCGTCTTGCCTGATTTATTGCTAAAAATTTCAGTGGAAAGTTTATTACCAGTCGGTGTTGAGCCAGCCAATACTTTTCAAGTGCCAGATTTTAATGCTATTGAAGTTAAGGAAGACGATATTGCAGCCATAATTTACACTTCAGGTACAACTGGTCGATCGAAAGGAGTTGTCCTCACCCATAAGAACATCTGTTTTGTGGCCATGCAATCATACCCTTTTCAGCCAATCAATAACGAAGACGTATTCTTGTCGTTCCTCCCACTATCGCACACATACGAAAACTCAATCGGGCTACTTTACCCCATGATGTACGGAGCATCGATATACTATCTTGAGAAGCCACCAACAGCAGCCACTCTGATGCCAGCCATGGCTAAAATTAGACCGACGATGATGTTATCGGTTCCATTAATCATGGAAAAAATTTATAAAAGTCAGATTCAGTCAAAATTTGCCAAAACAAAACTTACAAGATTACTTTACAATAATCCAGCATTTAGAATTCTTATACATAGAATAGCGGGTAAAAAACTATACAAAACCTTTGGTGGTAGATTAAAATTCTTTGGCATTGGAGGTGCAAAACTAGATTCGAGGGTTGAACGCTTTCTAAAAGAAGCCAAGTTCCCATACGCCATTGGTTATGGACTTACTGAAACTGCACCTCTACTGGCGGGCGCGTCACCTTGGCAAACAAGGCTTCAATCTACTGGTTTTGCTGTAGAAGGAGTCGAACTAAGAATAGATGAACCCAACAAAAAAGGGGTGGGCGAAATTTGGGCAAGAGGACCCAATGTAATGCTAGGTTATTATAAAAATCCAGAAGCAACTGCCGAAGTACTGACTTCCGATGGATGGTTTAAGACAGGCGATTTAGGTAAAATCAATAGTAAGAACAGACTGTATATCAAGGGGAGAAAGAAAAGCACCATCATTGGAGCGAGCGGCGAAAACATCTATCCTGAAGATATTGAATCAGTTATCAACAACAATCAGTATGTAGTTGAGTCTTTGGTAGTAGAGGAGGAAGGTTATTTGGTAGCTAAAATAATTCTCGATTTAGAAGCAATCGAAAAAAACATTGAACATGTAAAAGAAGTTTTTGAGGAAAAT
>JBBSCW010000232.1:0-5802 GCA_038249855.1 Bacteroidales bacterium | reverse complement strand
ATCGAGGATTGGCTTTTCAACGCCCTCTTGTATCATTTTTTTCAAAGTTTGATAATGCTTTCGGTCAAGCATTTCAGCACGTGGAAAATTCAGTGTAAAAATCGGATCAGTTTCGGGCTGACTCCAATCAATCAACTCATCGATGACATAATTATTCGTTTTGAAAGGTAAAACTCTTCCAACAATATCAATGGCCTCTATCATCTCTGCTGGGATATTTTCCAATTGTGCAATGGTTTTGAAATTATGAAGACTATAGGTTTTTAGCAATTTGGTCATATTAAGGTATTTAATTTATCTTTTTAATGGCGTTTCGCTTTCAAATATAAGAAAAATATGTAAAAAACAAGCAAAATGACAAACTCAAATTTCTGATTTTAAGATATTTTTAGATTTAATCTAAGGGTCTGAACATATAATTACATTTTTTCTTGTCTAAGTTTTTTCTTTATTAAATTCTTTTTTTACATTATTAATCTATCGAACTACATTGTAATCAAGAAATTTTTTACTTTTGTAACCGTTTGATTTAGGGGATGAATTTCCTTAAATTGATTTGTCTTTAATTTGAATAACAATTGTTTTTTTAAAAATCATTTGATATTCGTTAATTTTGTTTTTTATGAAGAAAACTCTTATAATTTTATGCTTAGTTTTTGGATTTCAGGCTGTCTCACATTCCCAAAATCCAACATCCAATTCCCGTACATTTCGAATCAGTAAAAATTTGTCCGTTTTTAATTCCGTATTTCGTGAATTAGACGCTTTTTATGTCGATACGCTGAATTATGATAAAATGATGAAAACAGCAATAGATGAAATGTTGGGGAAAATTGATCCTTACACCGTTTATTTGCCAGAGGAAGAAACAAGTGATCTGACTTTTATGACAACCGGCGAATATGCAGGAATTGGAGCCATGATTATGAAAAAAGATGCAGAAATATGCGTTTCTGAGCCTTACGAGGGAATGCCTGCTCAGCGAAATGGGATTATTGCAGGTGATGTGATCCTCGAAGTGGACGGAAAGTCAGTAAAAGGAATGGATGTAAGTAGTGTAAGTGCCTTATTGAAAGGAGTTCCCAACACAAAAATCAAACTAAAACTGTTGCGTTATGGGCAGAAGAAACCTATTGAAAAGGAATTTCTTCGGGAGAAAATTCAAGTTAATCCAGTAGCTTATTATGCCAATGTAGCGGATAAAACAGGCTATATTTTATTGAGAGATTTTACTGATAAATCTGCTATGGAAATGAAGTTGGCCATAAACGAAATGATTAAAAAGCATCAGATTGAGTCGCTAATCATCGATTTACGCAATAATGGCGGCGGACTAATTGACGAGGCCGTGAAGATTGTTGGATATTTTGTTCCCAAAGGAACAGAAGTAGTTGCTACCAAAGGCAAAAATCAACTCACCGAGCGAACATATAAAACGCCAATGGAACCACTTTTCCCCGAAATGAGATTGTCTATTCTGACCAACAGAGGTTCAGCGTCTGCATCTGAAATTGTTGCAGGTTCGATACAAGATTTAGACAGAGGAATTGTGTTGGGTGAGCGTACTTTCGGAAAAGGATTAGTTCAAAATATCCGACCAGTAGGCTATGGCGGTCATTTGAAAGTAACTACTGCCAAATACTATATTCCAAGTGGTCGTTGCATTCAGGCTATTGATTACAGTCATCGCAACGAAGATGGCAGTATTGGACGCGTTCCCGACAGTTTGACCAATGAATTCAGCACCCGCAATGGCCGAAAAGTAAGAGATGGTGGAGGAATAACCCCTGATATCGTTACCAAAGACGACCGAAAATTGAATATTGCTTATTATATTTTTGCTCAAAATATGTATTTCGATTTTGTAAATAAATATCATTCAACTCACAACACAATAAATAAGCCAGATGAATTTGAGTTGAGCGATGAAGATTTCAAGTCTTTTTCTGATTATTTGGTTGAAAAGAAATTCACTTACAGTTCACAAACCGAGAAATACTTCACACAGTTATTGGAAGTGGCAGCTTTGGAAGGTTTGGATAAATCAGCAGAAGCTGAATTTGAGGCTTTAAAGTTGAAATTAAAACCAGATATTGCTAAAAATATCGAAAACAACAAAGCTGACATCGTCGATTTATTAAGTCACGAAATTATAAAAAGATATTATTTTCAAAAAGGGGAAATACAGTTCACGCTACGTACCGATACAGATTTAAAATTAGCCATTGAAAAATTGAATAATATAGGGGATTACAATGCGCTGCTAACAAAGAAGTAATAGAGTACAGTTGCTTTAAACTTTATCAATCAAATACTTAAAAATGATCTAATCAACCGTCAAAAACTACATTTTTATGAATAACAATATTGTAGGTAAGAAAATTAAAACCCTCATGGAAGCCAAGAATCTGAGCTTCGAGGAATTATCACAAAGGTCTGGACTCACAGTTTCGCAAATTCAATTATTGGTTACAAGTCAGAAAGTGCCATCCTTAGGTGCTTTGATTAAAATTGCACGTGGACTTGGCGTTAGAGTTGGTACTTTTTTAGATGATTCAGAAAACTTAGGCCCTGCTATTCATCGCAATTCCGACCGCCAGCAGCCCGCCACCTTTTCGAGTCAACTTACAACTTCAAACTCGCATCTCGACTTTTATGCTTTGGCGGGCAATAAACCTGGACGACATATCGAACCCTTCGTTATTGACATTAAACCTACCGAAAATCAAGATACGACACTATCTTCTCATGAAGGTGAAGAATTTATTTTTGTATTGAGTGGCACGGTTAAGATACTGTATGGTCAAGATGTTTATTTACTCGAAAAAGGAGATAGCATTTATTACGATTCGATTGTAGATCACTTAGTTACTACGCCCGAAAGCGAATCGGCACAAATTGTGGCAGTAGTTTATACTCCGCTCTAAAAATTTATTAACCACTTTATAAATTCAACCAAGAAAAAGATTGAATACAATCCACTTTAAGTAAGGCTTTTATGGAATTACACGAAAAAACAATTGGTGAATGGTTGGAGTTTTGGGCAGACAAAACACCTGATAATGAATGTGTTGTCTATTCCGACCGAAATTTACATTTTAATTGGCTGCAATTCAATACGCGGGTCGACAATATGGCCAAAGGTTTACTCAGCATTGGGGTTAGCAATGGAACGCATGTTGGAATTTGGGCACAAAACGTTCCTGATTGGTTGACTTTTCTATTCGCCTGTGCCAAAATTGGAGCAGTAGCCGTAACGGTAAACACCAGTTACAAATCGCACGAATTGGCTTTTGTGATTGAGAATTCAGATATGCACACACTTTGCATTACCGATGGAGTTTCAGGAAACGATTATGTTGAAATTGTAAATCACCTTATTCCCGAGCTAAAAACCACTCAACGCGGTTGTTTGAATTCGCAGCGATTCTCAACGCTTAAAAACCTTATTTACATCGGACAAGAAAAGCACAGAGGCATGTACAATACTGCCGAAATTTTACTGTTGGGTAGTTCAAAATCCGATGACCAATTGTTGGAAATAAAAAAGACGGTGAATTGCCATGATATTGTAAATATGCAGTATACTTCGGGAACTACAGGTTTCCCAAAAGGAGTTATGCTTTCGCACTTTAACATTACCAACAATGGATTTCTGACGGGCGAACACATGAATTTCACCCAAACTGATAAATTGTGTATTTGTGTTCCACTTTTTCATTGTTTTGGTATTGTATTGGCAGTAATGAATTGTCTGACACATGGTTGCACGCAAGTGATGGTAGAGAAATTCGATCCTCTTGTAACGCTTGCTTCTATACATAAAGAACGATGTACAGCCGTTTATGGAGTGCCAACCATGTTTATTGCCGAACTCAATCATCCCATGTTCGATATGTTCGATATGAGTTCTTTGCGAACTGGCATCATGGCTGGAGCACTTTGCCCCATAGAGCTGATGCGCAAAGTGAGCGATAAGATGTATATGGACATAACCAGCGTTTACGGCCTAACCGAAACTTCGCCTGGCATGACTCAAACCCGCATAACAGATAGCTTTGAAGTTCGATGCACAACAGTTGGCAGTGCGTATGAATTCACCGAAGTAGCTGTAATCGATCCTATTACAGGAGAAATATGTCCGGATGGTGTTCAAGGCGAAATGTGTTGCCGTGGTTATAATGTTATGAAAGGCTATTACAACAATTCCGAAGCAACTGCTCAGGTTATCGATGTAAATGGTTTTCTACATTCAGGTGATTTGGGTGTAAAAGATGCTGACGGCAATTTCAGAATAACTGGTCGTATTAAAGACATGATTATCAGAGGCGGCGAGAATATTTCACCACGCGAAATTGAGGAATTTCTATATCACATGCCAGGCGTCAAAGATGCTCAGGTTGTGGCTATTAACTCTCCAAAATATGGTGAAGATGTAGGTGTATTTATTATTCCGCATACTGATTCTGATTTACGAGAAGAGGATGTAAAGGATTTTTGCAAAGATAAAATTGCCCGCTATAAAATACCAAGATATGTATTTTTTGTTGATGAATATCCACTAACAGGAAGTGGAAAAATCCAGAAATTCAAACTCAGAGAAATGGCTTTGGAAATTTGTGAGCAGAGGAATATTGAAATTGTTTAAAAAAGTTACAATTTAACAATTTACAATTTAAGAGTAAAGTGCAAACTTAACCAACAATCAAATTCTGAAAACAGATTGAAATAAATTAAATATCCTGTAAATCCTGTCTCAAAAACAATTTGTTTCTTATGAGTTAACGGATTGAATATCTGTAATTAATTTTTTATTAATCTAATTATGAGCCACATAAAACATTTTCTTAAATATCTCAAATTCTTAACCAAAGCAAGAAACACTAAGGGACATGGAGTCCATTCTCCGTTCATTTTTGATTTTTTGTCGAATGTGATTTATACGAAAAATGAGTTCTATGTTTTTAATGCTATCGAATTAATTCGAAAAGATATAAACCAAAACCATCAGGAATTGTTTATTAAAGATTTAGGGACTGGAGCTGATCGTCAATCCACAGTTTCAAGCATTGCTCGTAAATCGCTTCAAAAAAAGAAATATGCTCAATTGTTCTTTAGAATTATTCATCAATATAGGTTTCAAAACATACTTGAACTTGGAACTTCACTTGGCGTTACAACCGCTTATTTAGCAGCCACTTCTGGAAAAACTAAATGCGTAACGCTTGAAGGTAGTACTGAAATAGCAGGTATTGCTCGTGAGAATTTCAAAAAATTAAATCTGAATAACATTCAAATTATTGAAGGGAACATAGACGAAACACTTACGCAGGCTTTAAATCTGCTTGAAAAAGTAGATTTCGTTTTGATTGATGCGAATCATCAATCCAAAGCAGTATTGAATTATTTCGAGCAAGTTATTCAATATTCAGATATGTATACTATTTTGGTAATCGATGACATTTATTGGTCGGATGATATGGAAAAAGCATGGAAGGCGGTAAAAAATCATCCCAAGGTAACTACGACCATCGATTTATTTCAGTTGGGGATTGTATTTTTAAAACCCGACTTACACAAAAAGCATTATAAACTATACTATTAACAATTGATTGATTCAATATCATTATGAAAATATATACAAAAACAGGTGACGAAGGGATGACAGGTTTGGTAGGCGGAACACGTGTGCAGAAAAACGATGTTCGCATAGAAGCTTATGGAACTGTGGACGAATTGAATTCACTGATTGGTTGGTTGGCCTCCTACGAATCGATGGAATTTGAATCAGAATTTTTGGGT
>JBBSCW010000231.1:0-5805 GCA_038249855.1 Bacteroidales bacterium | reverse complement strand
TTTTCAGCATCGAAAAAACCAAATTTATTTTTTGAGGGATGCGCATTGATCGAGGCAAAAGGATATTTTATGACGGAAGCTAAGGTACTATATGTTAAAGCAAATCCACCTTTTCTGCGTCCGTTGAACTGATGAGTCAACAATCGTAAAGCGTTCGCATTCCCTTCGAAACGAGTTATATCATTCCACTCCTCAGCAGTCAATAATTCTTTTAATTTTTGACCAGCTCCTTCGGAAAAATAAGTGGCAATGGCCTTCTCACCCGAATGACCAAAAGGCGGATTGCCCATATCGTGTGCCAAACAAGCAGCTGATACGATGGCTCCTATTTCATCAAAAAGAATTGGATAATCTGCTCTAGATTTCAGTTGATGTGCCACATTATTTCCCAACGAACGTCCTACGCAAGCTACTTCGAGACTGTGAGTTAATCTATTGTGCACAAAAACACTTCCGGGCAAGGGGAAAACCTGCGTTTTATTTTGTAATCGACGGAAAGGAGCCGAGAAAATCAGGCGGTCGTAATCACGTTGAAACTCACTTCGGTCATCGTTTCGCGGCTCATGATAATCTTCAAGCCCAAAACGCTTGGTTGATAATAGCTGTTCCCAATTCATTTTTCAAAATATATTTCTAATTTTTAGTAGCTCTACTTTATTAAAATAAAAAAAATCAATTCTACATCGACCCCCAAACCCCGAAGGGGGCATAGCCGTCAAGCTAATAGGGGTAAGTTGTTTGTTTTCAGATTTTTATTTATTTTCGAGACAATAAAATAAATATTTATTAACTCTCTCTTGAGGGCTATTGAATTTATTTTTCATGACATCAAAGAACTTTAATTGTTAATTTATATTACTTGCTATTTATTATTACTGCTGTTTTTTCATGCTGTAAAGATACAATTAAATATCTAATTATCAAAACAATAACACTATTATTTCTTCAAAATAACATCCTCCTTTTCGCTTTTCTAAATCATGACCTTTTGATAATATCTCGTATAGCTCTCTAATTGTTTTTCCTATTTGAACTTTTGTCAGTCTCAACATTTTACGGATACTTCTTGAAACTGAAATCAAAGTAATTTTGAGAACTCAACACTGGATTCAGAAAAACGATTATCTAAACCTTGTTTGCTTAAAGTAAATGAATGCTCAATCGGAGCTCACCGAACAACCGCTCAAAGCGGTTTGTCGGATTAAAACTGACAAATTCCACTTAACAGAACACTAGTTCATTTATTCGAAGTGTACTAAATACTGAGCTGATACTCTTTTTTGCACTACTTATTAATGATGAGTAACCCCCATATAAACTATATGTTTTTTCTTAGCTTAACGGCTATCCCCCAAGAGGGGAACAAGAAGCAGTGTTGATTATTTGAAATTTGAAAGAGTTTGTGATTTGAAAAGTCCCTCAAAGGCCTTATATTCAGACATATTGGAATGTATCATCTAATTACTCCATTTGAAATTTGAAGATTTAGTAGCTCTTAAATAGTCAATTGTAAATGTTTAAATAGTCAATTTTTCTACGCCTTTGCCTCCGCCTTATTTCACTTTCGTCTACTTGTCAACTCGTTTACTAAGTATCTATTTCAGCTTCTTCAAAATTTCTTTCGGAACAGCATCTTTGTGAACCACGATATTGATGGTTTTATGGGCCACAAAAGATTCGCTTACGTACCAAATACCTTTGTATTTACTATCACTTCCCCAAGAGTTTTTTACCATATAGTACTTTGTTCCGTTCTGGTCTTTGGCCAATCCGTAAATTACCATGCCATGATCGTCGGTGGTCGAATAATTATCGAAATCTTTCTGACGAAGTTCCTGTGTAACTTTTATTTCGGGTTGTGGCCCGCTTGATTTGTAGATTTTCTCTTCCATATCTTTTTGCGTAATTCCCAACCATTTAGCTTGATCAGAACCTGGCAAATTAGTAACTTTCAATTCTGGATTAACACCAACACCATTGCGCGAAAAACCTTTTTCACTCACATCAGCTCCCCATGCTATGCTATATCCGTTGTTGACAGCATTGCTAAATACGGCCATAAATTCATCCAACGGTAAATTGTAGGAAATTTCGTTGCGCCAATTATCAGGAATTTCTACTGGAAAACTGCTGTAAAAAGGATGATGTGTAAATGAAGTTAGTGAAACATAATCATCCATTTTCAAACCTAAATTTTGAGCATAAGTCATTGGCGTATACTTTTTGCCTTGGAATGTAAAGTTAGTAGGAAGTTTGCCTAAATATGCATCTAAAATACCTTCAAATCCTGCTTTCCATGCGGTTGAAAGTTTCTTGTTGGGATTCTTTACAATTACATCCACGTAGGCACGAGTCAATGCGTCTAGCTCGGAGTGGCGGTGTTTTTCTTCTCCATAGTTAAACCCATTCATCAATGAATCAGGTACAATTCCGTAATTTTGAAGCACATAAATCACATCGTAAAACGAACCTCCTTCGGCAAAATTACCGTTAGCGTGTAATCGTACAAATTTATCAGCTTTGTCGGCATAGGAGTGATGAACCACAAACATTTCGGATAAATCTACTTCTGGTTTCCCCATGCGTAGTAATTCGGCTTCAAAAAATCCAAGAGCAGAAAAACTCCAACAAGTTCCAGTGCTTGCTTGATTTTTGACTGGCGTAATTTTGTTTTCTTTTATGGTTGTAAATCTAAATGTGTCGACAGCGGTTGTGTCTTTTTTCTGAGCATAGGTAGACAAAGTACCTACAATAATTGCAGAAATTAATAGTATTCTTTTCATATAAATTGAATTGAAAAACCGGTCTGCAAAAAGGTTCTGGTAATTTTTATCCCTTTTGTGGCAGACTGGTTTGTTTTTATTGAATTATTTTACTGGAATATTGGCCAAAGTAGCTTGAAGGAAATCCCAAAACTTTTGAACAGTATCAATGTTTATTTTTTCATCTGGAGAATGTGGGTAACGAATAGTAGGACCGAATGAAATCATATCCATTTTTGGATAATTCGTTCCTAAAATTCCACATTCCAAACCAGCATGTATAATCATTACCTTCGGAGTCTTTCCGAATTTATCTTCATATACTTTGGTCATCTCTTTCAATATCGGCGAATCCAAATTAGGTTTCCAGCCTGGATAACCACCTGTAAATTCAACTTTTGCTCCAGCCATTGTAAATGTGCTTTCGATAATTGATTGTAACTCATCTTTGCGAGAATCAACTGAACTACGCAATAAGGATTTAATTTCAACTTTCGTACCATCCGATTTTATAATTGCCACATTATTAGAGGTTTCTACTACGCTTGGCATCTCGGGAAGTACGCGATAAACACCATTGAAACAAGCCGTAACAGAGTTTATTAAATCGTCTTGAACTTCTTCAGGAATCAATCCGGTTGGTAATTTTACTTCCTCGGCAGTCAATGTTATATTATTTTCAACTCCTTGGAATTCTTCTTCGAAAAGTTCGTTGCAATCTAAAATGAAATCCATAATATCCTCAACTCCATCTTTTGGAACAGTGATTACAGCATGAGCTTCACGTGGAATTGCATTGCGCAAGCTACCGCCATCAATCGATGCCAAGCGAGCTTCATAGCTGCTAACTGCATCTTTCAGAAATCTGAACATCAATTTATTAGCGTTTGCACGTTGCAAATGAATATCTACACCCGAATGCCCACCTTTCAGTCCTGTTAATGAAATTTTTAATGCTACATCACCTTCTGGAATTTCTACTTCTTGGTAATTAAAGCTGATATTAGCATCCAAACCACCAGCACAACCCACATAAAGTTCACCTTCATCTTCCGAATCTAAATTAATCAAAATATCAGCTTTCAAGAAGTTAGGTTGTAGGGCAAAAGCTCCATGCATACCAGTTTCTTCGTCCACCGTGATAAACATTTCGATAGCCGGATGAACTAAATCTTTGGCTTCGAGTACAGCCATGGCAGCAGCTACTCCAATTCCATTATCCGAACCTAAGGTAGTATCTTTGGCAGTTACCCAGTCGCCATCAATATAGGCTTGAATTGGGTCGGTTTCAAAATTATGAGCTATTCCACCATTTTTTTGAGGAACCATATCCATGTGCGCTTGAAGTACAACAGCTTTGCGATTCTCCATGCCTGGAGTGGCGGGTTTGCGAACCAATACATTACCAATTTCATCACGAAGTGTTTCAAGATTCAATGATTTTCCGAAGTCTTCGAGAAAAGTACCAATAGGTTCTTTTTTTCCTGAAGGACGTGGAATTTGAGTCAAACTATAAAAATTCTTCCAAAGCGAGCTTGGTTTTAAATTGCGAATGTCTTTTGCGTCCATATTATTTAGTTTTTTTGAATAATTATTCTATTCTTCTTGCAAATATCTGAATATTATTTTGAATACTAGGCTCAATTATAGATTATTAATTATAATTCTATCAAGCAAGTAATCTTTATTTCAACATGATTATTGAATGTTATAGGAAAATTTTATTTCTGACTTTGATTTTAGTATTTTCAAATAAATGTATAATTGTTCTATACTTACTATTAAGTCGTTTTTAGCTTAAAACATTTAAAATACGAAGCATAATTATACATTATACTTTCAATTTTTAGGTGGTGATGTGATTAAGTACAATTAAAGAAAAATTTCTGTAATTAGTCCTATTTTCATAAGGTTATTCAAGATATATTTGGTAATTTTGCGGGGAAATTGAAAAAACAATAGTTTAACGAACCAAATTATTAATCATCATTATATTTGCAAAAGGATTTTTTTGCAAAACAAATCAAAGAATTATGCAAGCTTATAAATTTGTAACTGCCGAAGAGGCCGCTAGTTATGTCAACAATGGCGACATTGTAGGATTTAGTGGTTTTACGCCGGCAGGTTGTCCTAAGGAAGTGCCTACTGCAATTGCCAAAAGGGCTGAAAGTTTCCATGCCGAAGGTAAAGAGTTTAAAATTGGAATGTATACCGGCGCATCTACAGGTGATTCACTCGATGGCGCTTTGGCGCGTGCTAATGCCATTTTGTTCCGCACTCCTTATCAGTCGAACAAGGATTTACGTAATGCCTTGAACTGCGAGCGTGCTCCTTATTTCGATATGCACTTGTCATCAATTGCTCCACATTTGCGTTTTGGATTTATGCCTAAACCTAAATTTGCGATTATTGAAGTTTGCGATTTAACCGAAGATGGTGAAATGATACCAACTTCTGGGGTAGGAATATCTCCAACCATTGCTAATTTGGCCGATTTTATAATCGTAGAATGGAATCACAATCACCCCAAAGAATTGCGTGGTTTCCATGATATTTTTGAACCGCTTGATCCTCCTCACCGTTTGCCAATGACTTTGTTGACACCTTCTGATCGTATGGGCGTTCCTTATATCAAGGTTGATCCAAAGAAGATTCTTTGCGTTGTTGAAACTCACCGTGATGATGAAGTTGGCGGTTTTACTCCAACTGATGAGGTTACTGATAGTATTGGTAAAAACGTGGCCGACTTCTTAGTTGCTGAAATAAAATCAGGACGAATTCCTAAGGAATTTCTGCCTATCCAATCGGGTGTTGGGAATATCGCCAATGCTGTAATGGCTTCATTAGGTACTAATCCAGAAATCCCAACTTTCGAAATGTATACCGAAGTTATTCAGGATTCAGTGATTGATTTATTGAAAAGCGGAAAAATACGTTTTGCCAGTGGATGTTCGCTCACTATTACAACACCAGTTTTAAAGGAACTTTATTCAAATCTTGAATTCTTCCGCGATAAAATTGTGTTGCGCCCTCAGGAAATGTC
>JBBSCW010000230.1:0-5808 GCA_038249855.1 Bacteroidales bacterium | reverse complement strand
AGCAGCATTGAAATAGCGCAAGGAAAGAAGCAAATTGATTTTCAGTTTGTGCGGTTTCGTAATTATGTTAGTTAACAATGAACCATTGAATCAAGCTTTATGAAGTCAAACGTAACTATCCAGCTCAAACCAAGTCAAGAAAGGGCTTTCAACAGACTGAAACTGTTTATAAACCGACCCAACAAAGGCATATTTATACTGAAAGGCTATGCCGGCACAGGCAAAACTACTCTGATGCGTGTATTGGTAGAAGAGTTGAAAAGGAAGGAACTTCGTTTTGTGTTGTTGGCTTCTACCGGACGAGCGGCTAAAATAATCAGCAATATAACGGATTGTAGTGCGAGTACGGTACACAGTAAGATTTATATGTTTCATGAGTTGAATCAGGACATTGAGACGATAGTAAAAGACCGCGAAAAAACGGGTGTAGATAAATCGGGGCAGTTATTGTTGAATTTCGACTTAGTAAGAATAGAGCATGGCGATGGTAGGCCAAGCGTTTATATTGTAGACGAAGCGTCTATGGTTTCCGATAAAGCCGATCCCAATGCTTTACAGGCTACTTTCGGAAGCGGAAAATTATTAACTGATTTGTTGGCTCACGACAAAAATGGGAAGTTTATTTTTGTGGGCGATGAATGTCAGTTGCCTCCTGTAACCCAGTCGAGCTCTCCGGCACTGAGTGAAAACTATTTATCGCAACATTTTGATTTTCCGGTGGAAGAAGTGGGCTTGACCGAGATAGTTCGGCAGTCGTCGGAAAATGATATTGTGTTAGCATCGAAAAAAATACGCGATTTATACATGAATCCACCCAGTATTAAATGGGCAAAGTTCCCCTTGCTTGGACATAAAAACATCCGAGTTTTGTCCGACCAAGCTACTTTATTGAAACAATATGTGGACAATATTAAGGAAAAAGGATTTAACGATTCCACCTTTATTTGTTTTTCTAATCGCTCTTGTGATATTATCACTTCCCTTATTCGACCTATGTTAGGTATTACACAACCGACTTTACAAGTGGGTGATTTACTACTCGTAACACAGAACAATTACATTTCGGGCTTGATGAACGGCGATTTGGTAAATGTAGAAGAAGTAGGCATCCGCGAAAAAAGGGCAGGATTAACTTTTGTAAAAATTGCTGTTAAAGAGCTTTTCACGAAAAAAGTGTATACGCAGATGCTGTGTGAAAATGTTTTGTACAGCGATAGAACGAACCTGACTCAATCGGAACAGAAGGAATTGTTTATCGACTATTACCACCGAATGAAGGCAAAAGATATACATCAGAAATCACCGTTGTTTGGAAAGTATATGATGACCGACCCTTACTTGAATGCATTGCGGGCTGTTTTCGGTTTTGCACTTACTTGCCATAAATCGCAGGGAGGAGAATGGGATTATGTGTATTTGGATATTTCAAAGAACGTACCCGCCATCGAAAAACCCTATGTTTATCAATGGATATATACAGCCATGACACGTGCTAAAATTCAACTTTATATTGTTGACGGTTGGTGGTTAGCTTAATGTACTTTCTTTCTTACAAATAAAACTTTTATTATCTATGGAACTTATTTTAAACACATTTGGCACATCGTTAAGCCGCGAAAACGAAGCTTTTATCATTGTACACAAAGATGGGAAACAGCGTGTCCCCGCTCAAGGCATCAAGTCGATACAAATTAGCCGTGGAGCTCAAATTACGAGTGATGCCGTAATATTAGCCATCGAAAACGAGATTGAGGTAATGTTTATGGATAAAACCGGACATGCCATTGGGCGAATATGGAGTCCAAAATATGGTTCAGTTTCTAGCATTAGGAAAGGTCAGCTTGCTTTTACTTTTTCGAAGGATGCAGTACATTGGATAAAGGAGGTAATCAGAAAAAAGATTGAAAACCAGCAGGCTTTATTGCTGATGATGAAAGTGAGAGATGAAGTAACGCAAAACAAGCTACAGCGAGCCATCAGGCGCTTGGATGATTACCGAACTAAAATATTGGCACTCGAAGGCGAGATAGTTTCGGATATTGCACCTAACCTTAGAGGCTGGGAGGGAATCGCTTCCAATATTTATTTCGAAACTCTGAATCTATTTATACCCGCAGCCTGTCGGTTTGCAAAGCGAAGTCAGCATCCGGCCATGGATGTAGTAAATGCGATGTTGAATTATGGATATGGGCTGTTGTACGCTCGAATTGAAGGAATACTTATTCGTGCTGGCATCGATCCTTATATTGGCGTAATGCACCGCGATGATTACAACCGACCTGTATTGGTTTACGACATCATTGAGTTGTATCGAGTTTGGGTCGATTTTGTGGTGGTTAGCTTGGTGGCACAGGAGGTAGTTACTGATGAGTATTATTCCACTAAAACTGATGGTTCGTGCTGGCTCGAAGGCTTAGGCCGAAGGGTACTTATTCAGTCGTTCAACGATTACTTCGAGGAGGTAATTATGGTATCAGGTATTTCACGGAGTCGTGAGAATCAGATATTTTTATACGCTCAGGATTTAGCTCAACAATTCAAAAAATACAATTAGCAATGATATCAACAGGTAAAAATATAACTGGTAAGGAGGATATACTTCAGAAGATAAAAATTGAATATTTGTATCACAAACTTATCAATCCAGATGCTGAGATAAGTTCTCTTATCAGGCAGCTCAGGGTAGTTAGGCAGCTCGATTCAAAACAATACAGCCAGTTGAAAAAAAGCTTACCCTATGTGGTTTGCGGACTTTTTAGTCCTCCTATCAGGCGGACTGAAAACTTTGCCTATACCGAGTATTTTATTCTCGATATTGATAAAATTACCGAAAAAGAGATGACGATTAAGGCATTGCGGGAGCAGTTTGAGGCTGACTCGCGCGTACTGATGTGCTTTTTGTCGCCAAGCGAAGATGGATTAAAAATTTTGTTTCGGCTCAAAGAAAGATGTTATGATGCAGGTATTTACTCTTTGTTTTACAGACTTTTTTGTAAGCAATTTTCGGCTCAATATCAGTTGGAGCAAGTAATAGATACCCGTACAAGCGATGTGGCTAGGGCTTGTTTTGTAAGTGTGGATCCTGAGGCTTATTATAAACCCGATGCTGAACCCATAGATATTGCAACTTATATAGATGATGAAAATACCAGTGAATTGTTTCGTTTGAAAAAGCAACTCGACAAAGAGCAATCGAGCAAGGAAGCTTCGGCAACGAAAGTGATTGAAGGTAAGCCTGACGATGAGTCGCTTCTGAGAATTAAAGCCTTACTGAACCCCAAGTTAAAACTATCAGCGACTAAAAATGAGGCATTTGTACCCGAAGAATTAAATACGCTGATGGATAGGCTTTTACCTTATATAGTAGATGCAGGAATAGGGGTGGATGGGGTAATAAATATACATTATGGCAAAAAAATAAAGATGAAAGTAAATTTCAGGGAAGCTGAGATTAACCTGTTTTATGGTAAAAAAGGATATTCCGTTGTACAGTCGCCACGCAAAGGAACCAACGATGAATTAAATTCTCTTTGTGCTGAACTTATCAACCAGTTTCTGATGCTTTAACAGTTAAAGCCTATGGCACGCAAGAAAAAAGAACCACCAGGATTTGTAGAAATAATGCGCAAATTCGTTCGGGCAGGCATTCAGGGTTCGGCCACTCCTAATCGTACAGTTATCCGATTGGAAGGAATTACAACGCTCGAAGAAAGAGTAGAAAAAGTTTTAGGCATAGTAAAAAGAGATAAAAGACCTGCTGGAAATATGATTTTTTTTGTAATGTACGATATAGAAGACAATAAAGTGCGACTACAAGTATCTAAATACTTGCTTCGCTCAGGATGTTATCGGGTTCAACGATCGGTTTTTTTGGCCGATTTACCCAATGCAAAATATGATCAAATAAGGACTGACCTGACCGAGGTTCAGGCTACTTACGATAATAACGATAGTATATTGATAGTGCCTATTTCGACCGATTATTTGACTGCTATGCGGATTATTGGTCAAACCATTGACGTAGATGTGATTACTCGAAAAAAGAACACCTTATTTTTCTGATTATGACAACATTCAGGGATTTTCAAAATCAAATACATCAACTTAGTACTGCTAAACAATATCAGGAGGCATTGAGTTATTTTAAACAAAATAAGAATCAATATACTCAAAAAGAGATGGCTGCCAATGTGTATTTGGTAGCCGATTTACTTACTTGTTTACGCTGTACGAGAGCATTCGATGCTGTTGAGAAATTTTTAGATATTTACTTTATTACAATTGACGAGCATACACACGAAAGAATAATTACAGCGTACGCCCTTGTACTGTACGATTTTTACAAACTCCATGCTCAACAGAATACTGATGGTGAGGCGATTGATGCAAAAAAATCTGATTTCAAAGCCAGTGCTAATACAATAGACGAAAAGCATATTTTTTGGGCGAAATTAATAAATACGATGCCTTTACTTGCCAAGATACGAACTAGTATTTCCGATAATATTTACAATCTGATAGTACATAAGATTTTGAAAACAGAGTCGCATCAAAAAGTTTTCAATACAAACATAATCAGCAAATTGTGCGAAAATACCAACCGTGATATTTTAAGCGTGGAATGCCGGAAAACAGAAATTGAAAGAAATGGTAGGCAAAAACCAGTGGAGTTAGCGTCGGTAAAAGAAGAATGGTATGCACAGTATAGCAAAGCTTTATATCTGCTTGGCAAATACGACCTGTGTATAAGTATTTGCCAAGAAGCTTTGGAGAGTTTTGATACTATGCATTATTCAAACGAAATTTGGTTGGCACGCAGGATTGCACAGTGTTACAGCAGTAAAGGCGAAGTAGAAGAGGCAATTGACAAGTTTGAAAAATTGACTCGCAAAAAAAGCGATTGGTTTTTAATGGCTGAGCTTTCCGCCTTATATCATCAGACCCACCAAGCTGAAAAAGCTATTCAGTTGGCTCATCGTGCCATGATTTTGCCCGGAAATTTCAGTTTTAAAGTGGAACTGATTGAAAATTTAGGCGACCTATATGCCGATCTGCATCAGGCAGAATTATCGCGTAACCATTACCTATTAGCCATGAGCGTACGCAGGGTTGAAGAGTGGAAAATACCGAACAAACTGCAACAAAAAATACAAAATTATGATACCCAAGCAGATGCTCGCAAGGAAATGAACACCCTAAAAAATCTATTGCAGCCGATATGGAACAATGGAAACGGAGAAAAATCATCTTCTCCCGAAAATAAGAGAATAATAGACATGGGTAGCGGTAAAATAATTAAAACCGGAGTTCCCAAAGAGGCTGGTATCGACGCTTGGATTGTAGCTGATAATGGCGAAAAATTATACGCATTTATCAGTAAAACAGACGCAGTATTTGTTGATGCAGCCATAGGATTAACCATCAGGTATCAGATATTAGCTTCGCAACAAGGCAAATTAAGAAAAGCCATCAAAATTAGAATTGATAAAAAATAAAAAATCAGTAATTATTTGATGTTTTTTTATTTGATAAAACGTTCTTTGAAATACTAATTATTATATGTACTTTTGCAGCCTAATAAAAGTGACTGGTTTTTTGTGAATAAATGAAGATAGCACAGAAAATTGCAGCACTTATATCTATAATTCAGCTGTTTATAAAAATCGCCCCCCGAAACCAAGTTCCAATAAAATAAGGATTAAGACATATAAGTTGATGGTTCAATGCTGTTTGCAATATCCCCCGAAACCAAGTTCCAATAAAATAAGGATTAAGACAAATACTCATAACCCTGATAGGGTTAAAATT
>JBBSCW010000229.1:0-5814 GCA_038249855.1 Bacteroidales bacterium | reverse complement strand
TAATTTGCTTGAAAATTCATCAGCTTGATTGTTCGAGAATTGTTTGTCTGAGTTAATAAGTATCAATTCAAGTAAGCCAATAAAAGCAACATCTCCCCACTTATTTTTTAGCTTATCTACTGTTTTTATGGCTTTCTTGGGCTTTTCAAATACAAGTTCCAATGCGGTATTGAAAAGTGTTATATCATCAGGTTTTAACACAATAGTTGAATCAATTCCTAGCAACTCGTTTGTAAATTCTCCTTTAATTAATTCTACATTAATTTCTTCTATCCATTCATCGAGTAATTCATCTACTTTCTCTTCATCACTAATTTCCAAGAAAATCTCATCCATCAAATCCAAATAACGAGTTTTTTCATCTTTGGAAAGTGTATCAATTTTTCTTTTAGAAAAATGGATAAACTCCTTTTTTTTCTGTTCTAAATCAGCCGATTCGTATTCATCCTCATCCTCAAAATCACTTTCCATATTATTACTCATCGAGAAACCATCTTTTCCAACCGCTTTTTCAAGCTGATTTATAATTTGTTGCATACGTTGCAGGGAGTCCGATTCTGATGCTACATAAAAAGGTTTTCCGTCCTTTCCGCATTCTATTTCAATAAGTTCAATATCTTCGGTATCTTCTTCGAGTATGTATTTTGTAACGGTCGTAAAGTTTTTGTGTGGTTGAAACCCGTGATCAAGAGCAAATTCATTGGCGGCATAAATGATATTATGAACCAATTCATAAGGAACTTTTACATTATTATCTCCTCCAGTACGTTCCCACAAATTGGCAAATATTTCTGTGTCAACATTAAAATTGTAGAACGTATCTTTGGTGCCTAAGCAATATAAATCGACCAAATATACGCCAAATGTGAAATGTCCGTTGGCATGAATTCTCGAAATCGTTATTGATGCTTCACCATGAATTTCCCAATCATGATTAATCCAGCATTCGTGAATGGGAAGATTGCGGGCTTTTTGTCGGATATAATTTTCTGGGCTGAGTTGTTGTTGTTGTTGTTGTTGTTGCGGTTGTTTTTTTATTTTTTTTGCCATTGTTTTTTGTGTTTATTGTCATCCTACCGAAGGGAGGTTTAGCGTTTCACATTTATAATTGTTGTTTTTCTTAATTCTCAATTCTCCTTGTTTCTCCCATCTATTCGGGTTGTCTCAAAATATCTTGACTCTGGACTCTAGACTCTAGACTCTTGGCTCTACCTATCTCTCTTACTGAAATATCTCCCTTAATTCCTTATTGCTCAATTTACCCAGCCAGTTTTCGCCAGTGGCTACAGTCATGTCGGCTAAGTGTTTCTTTTTCTGAATCATATCATTAATTTTTTCTTCAAAAGTGTTTTTGGTAATGAAGCGATGCACCATTACATTTTTCTTTTGTCCGATGCGGTAAGCGCGGTCGGTAGCTTGGTTTTCCACCGCGGGATTCCACCAAAGATCATAATGAATAACATGCGAAGCTGCAGTAAGATTAAGTCCTGTTCCGGCTGCTTTGAGCGAAAGAATGAAAATTTTGTCGGCACGATTGTGCTGGAACTTTTCCACCATTTCCTGCCGCTGAGGCACTGTGCATCCGCCATGATAAAACATCGGTTTTTCGCCAAATCGTTCTGTAATAAATCGTTCGAGCAACAAACCCATTTCTTTGAATTGGGTAAATAAAAGCACTTTTTCGCCAGATTCTACTATACTGTCTAATAACTCGAACAGCAACTCCATTTTACCCGAAAGCAATGGGTCGTGATTACCATTTTTCAGAAAATTGGTTGGATGATTGCAAATTTGTTTTAACGCCAATATCATTTGCAGCACCATTCCTTCGCGTTTGAAAAGCGATTGTCCTTCAACTCCTACTAATCCTTCAATTTCGGCCAAAGCTGCTTGCATGGTTTTTTCGTACAAGGCTGCTTGTGGTTTGGATAGAAGTGCATATTGATTTTGCTCCACTTTGTCTGGCAAATCGGAGATAATGGATTTATCGGTTTTCATACGCCGCATCATAAAGGGCGAAGTAACTTTGCGGAATTTAGTTACCGCTTTTTCGTCATTAAAAACCTGAATAGGGTCGGCAAAATTCGATTTGAATGTCTTGATATTGCCTAGATAGCCTTTGTTGGCAAATTCCATAATCGACCAAAACTCCGTCAAACGGTTTTCTACGGGCGTTCCGCTCATGGCAATGCGAATGGTGGACGGAATACTTTTTATGGCTTTGGACTGAACCGTGTCGTGATTTTTGATGTTTTGGGCTTCGTCAATTACCATGATTTGCCATTTTTGTTTTTTCATCAATTCGGCATCGCTCCGTAATACACCATAAGTGGTCAACATTACATCGGCTTCAAACTGCTTAATATCGCGTGCACTACCGTGAAAAATATGGGTGGAAATTGAAGGTGCAAATTTTTCAATTTCTGCTTTCCAGTTGGTCAATAATCCTGTGGGAACAACCACTAACGCTCTGTATTTCTTATCGATGGCTTTTTCTTCTTTCAGTTTCAGCAACATGGAAATTACTTGTACTGTTTTTCCCAATCCCATATCGTCGGCAATAATACTCCCAAATCCAATACGACTGTTGCGATACATCCACGAGAAACCCCGATGCTGATAAGGACGCAATTGGGCATTCAAACCAGTTGGGAGGGGAATATCTTCGTTGGAAGTTAGTTCCCGTATCATGTCGCGCACTTCGTCGGTCAGACTAATTTGTGCTCCTTGATATTCTTCGGACAATGCCGCCTGAAGCAACTCGAAACTATTGAGTTCCTTGTCACTTTCTAATATTTTTTTAAGTTTTGCAATTTCCTCCTCACTAACGTAAATAAAGTTTTCCTTGAAACGGAAAAGACCGCTGGCGTTTTTCAGTAGTTTCTTGAATTCTTCGGGCGAAACTAAGGTATCGCCAAGTGCTACTTGCCAGTCGAATGCGAGTAAATCGTCTAAGCGAATATACCCTTGATTTACCGTTTTTCGTTTCAGCTTCAAACTAACTTGCGGTTTTAGTAAATGCTGTAAGTATTTGGGCAACAACACCTGAATGTCCAATAATTTGATGGCTGGAATAATACTGACCAGAAATGGTGAAAATTCTTCTAAATTGAAACGAATTGGCTCACGAGTTTCGGAATTGATATAATTGTCTAATCCTTTGATAAATGACGACAGCAACGACAAGGATTGTAAAATTGCAAATCGCTGTTTCTCATATTGTTTTTGCTGCAAAATTTTTGATAATTCTATCGGCAATTCGTTGGGATTGTTTCGATTTTCGATGCTAATTTGTACATCGAAGATATTCTCGGAAAGTTCGCTTACGGCAATTATGGGTCTGAATTCGCTTCCCGAAAGGTAAAACCGATCCAACCATACTTTTATGCCACCACTCAAAGCATGTTCGCCAACGCCCAGAAAACCATAGTCTTTGTTCTTGAAAAATAGGTCTTCAAATAAATCGTTTGTTGAGGGTTTCGCCAATCTGCTTACTAATTCAGTGATAAATACCGCAAATAACTCCTGTACCTGATTTTCGAGCGGGAGTAATTGTTTGGTTTTGCCTGTTTCTTTCAGAATTAGGAATAAGTTTGGCGGCAAAATATCGATTAGTTTTTCAATAAGCAACCGTACTTCGGCATCAATGGTTGTGGGAAGCCAGCGAATGATAAACTGTTTGTTGTCGAGCTGAACAATTTGCGGCACCACATTTCCATTGGCTATTAGATGAAACGAGGCCAACAATATTTTGTAAAATGCAGCTACAGAAGGTTGATAATCGGGCAGCCGGTCGGGGTTGAGGCTGAAAAGTTCTGGAAAAAGTTCTGCACTGGAATCGAACGAATGATTCTCGCCCGCAATTTCAGTGCGGTTGTTGTTATCTATTGTGTACGAGAGTGTAGTATGATAGTTTATGGCTGGTATGCTTTTCTTTGTTGCAGGATAAAGAGCATCGAACGAAAGTTTTTTCGACAATATTCGTTTTGCATCACGGGCATTCCGGGTAAACTGAACATTGAATTTATCTCGAAAATTGCCCGACGAATAAAATGGAGGTGAGTCGGGCAGTAGCAAAACCAAGGACTCTGAAATGTCGTTCAATTTTGAAAAATCGACCCGTTGATAGGCTTTTTCTTCGTCGTAATCATCGGTTTTTTTCTTTGAAACTTTAAGCAGTTTCGATAAGCTTTGAATTTCGGTTTTCTTTTGGTCGGCAATAAAAATTCCTTTTTTCTTCAGTTCGTCGAGCAGATTTACATTGTGAATTTCAAAAACCAAAAAGGGATTATTATCTATTTCCCTACTAATAATATAAATAACTGCTGCCAAATGTTTGCAAGGCACTGCCCAATCGGGACAAGAGCATTGCATTTTGAAATCGGTCCATTGACGTGGAAAAACTTTGAGTCCTTTTTCTTCGGCAATAGTTAGAATCTCAGGGTCAAGTTCCCGGTTCAGCAGCTTGGAAATCAATGCAGGTCGTTGAATAATGCCCTCCATCAAAGCCTCAATTTGTTCTTCGAAAAAAGGGGGAACAATTATAGTTACATTGTACGGTCGTGGGCGACTTCCAGCTACTTTTGCTACAATCTGGTTACCTTTTATTTTCACGTCCTTCACATAACCATTGCGAGCATACGAAGCACCGCGAGGCAGGCGATTGTCATAATCCACATTTTCTAACGACCGAAGCCAATGCTCGCCCCACCATGTTTTTCCGAATTGAATCGCCATAAATAATTATTTTAAATATGTATGTGTTTATTTATCAGGTTTATATGTCTTTTATAAAAATCAATCAATGTGGTTTTTTTTATATTTACTCGGAGTAACTCCAAAATGCACCTTTAATGTTGCTTAAAAATGTGAATGTGTGTTAAATGCAATTGTGTTGGCAATTTCCGAAAAAGTATATTTAGTGTCAGAAAGAAAACTCACTGTTTTTGAAAAATGAAGCTTCAAAAGTGTTAATATGAGTATGACAGATAGAGTCGTTTTTTAGTTATGAACGGAAAATTAACTATAATGCACTTAATAATACGATTGTGTTAATAACTTGTTTCCAAATGGGCATAATTTTTCCATTTCAAAATTCAATTTTGCTCTAAATTTTATAAAACTCTTATTATTGTTTATATTAATTGAAAAGTATACCAGTATTTCAATACAAAAGTATACCAATTAAATTGATAAATTGAACCCTGAGAATTTTTTTTTGGGATACCCCAAAAAAAACTTCTCAGGGTTGGCGGATTTTCGCATTTTTCACTTTTATTTCAATTCTTTTCTTTGTACTTGCATAAGTTGTTTGAGTTTAATAATTTAAGTTTGATTCCTCAAAATTAGAATACTCTTATGAATTATGCAATTTTTTCTGCATCTAGTTTTATTTTACAAACATAGGGGCTATGTATTACCAAATCGTGCATTGGTTGTGAAGAATCTGTCATTGATTTTTTCTGTAAAATTTTCAGTCGTGCTATTTTGATTACAGAAAAAAATGCACGTTTGGCAGCCACATTTTACGTAGCTATTGCTGCCAAACGTACATACTACATTCCAAATCTTATATTTCCGATAATACTCCTTAAACCTCTCAAGCATACTGTAATCCTTCTTCAATAGATTTAAAAGTGTGTTGTTAATAGTCCAATAATATCTGATTGTTTTATTTGTCTCTTTTTTATTATTATCACTTTCTGTACCAAAATCCCCCGCTGGCGCGGATTTGCAATCCGTGCCAAGAATAAACTATTATTCAATATCTTTGCCCATACCAAGATTCAATTACTAATATATCCAGCATTCCAT
>JBBSCW010000228.1:0-5817 GCA_038249855.1 Bacteroidales bacterium | reverse complement strand
GATGATGCAAACTCTGCACCTAAAGGAGTAACTATGACTGGAGATGTATTGACCAACGATTTTGATCCAGAAGGGAATACACAAACAGTAAGTTCAGCTTCGGCACTTTATGCTGGAGCAACTACTACTTTTGTAATCGGTACACCTAAATTAATTCCTACTGTTGGGACATTTACACTTAATCTAAATGGTTCTTATAATTTCGTTCCATTATCCACTTTTGTAGGAACGGTACCAATTAAATATAATAAATGTGACAATGGTACTCCTCAAGCATGTGATGAGGCAACTTTGTATCTCACTTCGTTAGCGCAAATACAAGTTTGGGTTGGGAATAACACCGAAGATTGGAATACAGCAACCAACTGGAAGTCCGGATTTGTTCCTACTTCTGGAGATGATGTAGTGTTTGCAACAGAAGCAAATAATCCTACTGTTCTATTAGTACCTAATTCTGGTCCTGCGAAAAGAGATTTGGTAGTTCCAACTGGTGCTACAAAAACAATCGGTAATTTAACCAACGAATTAACTGGTGGAGAAATCAAAGCACTTATAATCCCCGAGGGTACAGCGGTGATTGCCAATGGAGAAGTTACAGGGTTCAATGATTCTGGCAAAATGTTGATAAAAGCAGACGGTGATCCTTTTGGTGGCTTTACACCAAATGGCTCATTTATTGCTCCGAATTTGGTAGCTTGTGCAACAACAACCATTATGGCAACCATTGAGCTTTATGCCAAAGGAAAAATGGGAACAGAGATATCTTGGACAGATAACATAGACAAAAGCCCTACAAAAACAATTGTGTTTAAGAGTAAATATAGTTGGCAATTCTTTGGAGTGCCAGTTGAGAGCGTTGTTATTAATCCTACTTTCTATGGTGGTTTCCTTCGTGAATATGATGAATCGAAGAATAATCCTTTACAGTATTATGAAAAGTGGAATAATTTGAATAATAGCAGTCCTGCTCTTACAGCTTTTAAAGGCTATGAAGTAACTCAGGATAATCAAACTGTTTATACTATCAAAGGGAAATTGATGCTGTGTGATCAAACAATCACGTTGACTCGTAAAGCAGCCATAGTACCAGACGCACTTGGCGGAGCACAAACAAATATCGAAAATAAACGTTATGGTTTAGGTCAAAATGTGATTGGCAATTCCTTTACAGCCGCTATCCCTATAGATCAGATTGATTTTGAGAATGTTATGTATGATGGAAATCCAGTAAGTAATGCTTTGGGAGACTATGTGGAAAAAACAGTCTATCTATACAATACTGGTTCATTTGGTGAATGGACTGTAGGCTCATCAAACATAGAAATAGCTACGGCCGGAACATACCGAGCTATACCGAGCAACGTTGCTGGTGCTGTATATACACAAATACCATCAATGAATGGATTCTTGTTAAGACATTTAAAGGCAGATGATCCTTTAGTTGGGACTGGAAAAGACATAAAGATGACGCTCCCTTACAAAAAACTTGTTAAGAACGACAAACCACAAACTGCACCGAAGGCTCAATTAAGTTATTTGGAATTACAGTTGAAAGGAAGTTCAACGGTTGATCAACTTTGGTTGTTCTCGCAGGCGGGTACCTCTTCGGCATTCGACAATGGTTGGGATGGTCGCAAATACTTCGGTAGACAGGCTGCTTACTTGTTTGCACTTAGCGAAGCTGGTAATATGCAGGTGAATACTACCGACAATGTGATTGGTACACGCATCGCCTTCGTCCCCGATGGTTCTACTAATTATGAAATGACAATCCGTAAATCGAATTTGGCAGCATATAGCTCGCTATACTTGGCTGATTTGTTTACGGGTAAAGTTACTGACCTAAACGATGAGCTTACGGCTTATAACTTTACATCATCAGGTATGATTGGGAAAGACGAACAGCGATTCCGCATCGTAGCCAGTGCCGATCGTTCTACTTGGACAGATAATGTGTATCTGAACGCTTACAGCGAAGGGAAAAATCTATATCTAAGTAACTGGACGAATGAGATTGGTAGTATGTCTCTTTACGACATGAGTGGACGTAAACTTATTGAATTGCAAATCCCTGCATATAATGATAAGATAGTTCCTGTGAATCTTGACAAAGGAGCCTATGTAATTCAACTGCATGCGGGCGATCAGCAATTCAGCACTAAATGTATGATTCGCTGAAATTAGCGGTAGTAAAAAAGAAAAATAACTAACAAAAGACAAAAGTCTATACAATGAAAAATAATAAAGCCAATACATTCTTTTTGGTATTGTTTAATCTAAGTTTGATAACTTGGTATTCGTACATGTTGTTTAATGGTGTATTGCAAAAGACATTTACCAAGGACAACAATAGGAACATGTTACTTCCTTCTGAAAACTATATATTATCAGTAAGTAAGGCAATACCTTCAATCAATGATTTGCCCCGCCAAAGTACGAAAGGTCGTTCAAAACGCAAGAGTTCCAATGACAATACTCAGTTTGGCAATACCCTCCCGACCATTAACTCGGAGTCGTTTTATGGTGGAAGTGCTAGGTCTCGTGGATCTGTTGATGCGCGGAACTCGTCGTCCTCTGCAAACAAGTTGATCGATACAGAGGATAAGCAATCGCATTCAGGACTGGGAGGGGGCGCGCCAATGTACGCTGGGTCTAGAAACGGAAGAACAAATGTTTCTGAAGTGACAACTTATTCAGGTACTATGCCTTTTACTGATGGAATTAATAGTTTGCCAAAGTCGTCCGCACCGCAGGTTGGACCAGGAAATACAATACTTATCGATCCGATGACCGATCCAGAGGAAAAGAATCGTATCCCTGTGGGTGAAGGTTTAGGAATCATGCTATTTTTTGTTGCCGCTTTCAGTGTAAGAAAAGTCTTTCGAAGTAGATCGTTGTAATCTATTCATGTTTGTGTAAAACTGAAATTCGTTCATGTTATTATCAAAATATTAACCTGATAATCTCAATATTGAAAAGGAATTTTACTTTGCTAATAATCAAGTTAGAGAAGCTGTAGACATCGGCAACTATTTTAAATTCAAAGAGGCTGTTCGGAATTTCCGAGCAGCCTCTTTTGCGTATAAAGAATAATAATGAGCGTAAATTTCATAGTAGAGATTGCAAAATTGATGTAGTCCAATTCCGACTCAACACAAGGCAGATAGGTCTACCTGCATCAGGTTCGCCTTGTTGTACAGTTAGTCGGTATAATAAATTTGCATGATTATCCCTTTCGGTCAACTTAGAAGATTTTTGAAAGTTCTTGATTGAAATTATATAAGTTGCCACGAAGTCACGAAGTCACAAAGTTCCACAAAGCCTTTATTTATTCGATTTTAATTTAGTGTTGTCTTTGTTTCTTAGAGTCTTTGTGGCATAAATACTACGTATATTCAAATTTTAGAATTGATAAATTATTGTATTCAATTTTTATTAAATAAGGGAATAAGGGACGATTTTTTTTGTTGACCTGATGCTACGAGGGGTTACGCATATATAAAACGAAAGAATCAAGAATCAAGAATCAAGACAAAATGCATATTTTCAATTACTTTCAAAGCAATTTGTCAGATTTACAAATTCCTTGTATATATTAAAATAAACCCTTCTTTTTATATTTAAACCCTCGTATGTTTGCATAAAATTTCGAGATACTAAAAAAACAACGAAATTTGCAAACAAACCAGAAAGAAACGTTAGGGAATAGCATGTAACCCTTGATAACAGTGTTCTGTATATCGATACTAAGATAATGCACCCTTTCGTCTCTCCTTTTAGAGCCTGAATAGTATCTAAGAAACAAGCTATTTGCTTGTATTCAGCATATAATTTACGAGGAAAGGCGACAAAGAGGAGAATTCTTTCTAAAAATAATTATTGTAATGAAAGAATTTACTTCTTGTATGGGAATTGATATTTCCAAAGGCGACTTTCACGTATGTTGCAAACAATCTGTTGGTGGACAGTTTGTTATAAAAGGAACTCACAGTTTTGAGAATTCCTATAGTGGTTTTACAGAGCTTCTACGTTGGGCTTTGAGTAAAACAAAAAATGTAGAAACACTGTATGTGATGGAGGCAACTGGCATCTATCACGAGGAACTCACACATTTTTTGTATTCAAATGCCAAGACAGTAGCCGTTGTGTTGGCCAATAAAATCAAGCATTTCGCTAAAAGCTTGAATATAAAAACCAAGACGGATAAAGCAGATGCTTCAATGATAGCTCATTATGGTTTAGAGCGTTGTCCTGAACCTTGGCAACCAATGATGCCTCAAATGAAATCTCTTAGAGATTTATGTCGAGAACGTCTTTCGTTGAAACAAAGCATTGTTAGGCTCAAATGTCAACTCCATGCTTTAAAGTATGCACACGGAACTCTTGAGTTTGTTTTAGAAATGAAACAAAAACAAATTGAATTTGTGGAAATCAACATTGAAGCTATTGAACAAGAGATCAAACGTATTACCGTAGAAGACAATGATTTTTACGAACGCGTAAAGAAACTTGAAACAATCAAAGGAATACGACTAATAACTATTGTTACTATTTTATCAGAAACAAATGGATTTTCACAGTTCAACAATATCCGTCAAGTAGTTAGCTATGCTGGTTTAGATATATCTGAAAGGCAATCAGGATTGTTTAAAGGCAAAACAAAGATATCAAAGAAAGGTAACTCGCGCATTCGCCAATGCCTGTATATGCCTGCTGTATCAGCAACAAATCATAATGATAAAATTAAAGCACTTTATCAAAGAATTGTCGAACGCAATCCAACCATTAAACGTAAAGGTGTCGTGGCTGGCATGCGTAAATTATTAATCCTCACCTTTGTTCTTTGGAAAAAGAACGAGGTGTATAACCCAAACTATCAATAGAATATCGGATGATAGACATCGGGTTATGAGGAGACTAAGTTCTTCTTTCTGTTCTCTGGCTCGAAGAGCCAAAATAAAAAGAAGCGGAGACAAGCCCCGCTTCACAAGATAGACATCGGTTCGACGAATCGACTGAAGTCTTCTTTCTGTTCGGGGCAAAGATAAAACTTTTTTGAAAATAAATCGCTTTTTATTTGGAATTAATCATAGTATCTTAGTAGCAAAGAGATTACAAGGGGGTCTTCCCTTATTTTTTTTTTGAAATTAAAGTCTTTATAGATTTTGAATAATAGAAAACACTTTTTCATTACTCACACTATTCATAATAAAACCAATAATTTCTGTTCCAGATTTTTTTCTACACAGCTCAATAATAAAAAAATCCTGTTAATCTTGTAAATCCTGTCGAAACAATTTCTTATATTTAAGATAAGTCATTATTTCTTCCTCCTCAGTAGGATTGAACCATTTAATCTCCCCATCTCTATTGAACCAACTGAGTTGTTTTTTTGCATATCTCCGAGAATCTTGCTGTATCATATTAATAGCAAATTCCAAGGTCCAAGTTTGATCAAAATAGTTGAATAATTCTTTGTAACCTACTGTGTTTAAAGTGTTCAGATGTTTAAATTGATGATACTGAGCTGCTTCGTCAAGCAAACCTTCTTCCATCATTTCAAGTACCCGACTATTAATTCGTTCGTAGAGTTCTGGACGTGGTCTATTCAACCCAATTTTGACAATGTCGAAAGGTCGTTTTCTAATAATTCCAGTCCGAATATCAGAATATGGTTTCCCAGTTATCGAACAAATTTCAAGAGCATGTAACACTCTTTTCGGATTTTGCAAATCAACTTCCTGATAATGAAAAGGGTCTTTCTCCTTTAACTGTTGCTGAATATATTCCAATCCCTTATCCTCATATTCCTTCCTC
>JBBSCW010000227.1:0-5821 GCA_038249855.1 Bacteroidales bacterium | reverse complement strand
CGAAAACGCCAATAAAACAAAGCTTTTTAGCGTATTATACTGTTGGTCTTCAACATAATTGCTCGAAATTACTTGCGAAAAACTTAACTGCTGCTGCAAAATATCGTTGAAAGCCAGCGTGAGAACTGCTGCTTTCGATTTTAAGAAATTCTTACTTATTTCTGCGTTCCAAATAATTTCCGAACGGTTGTATTCACTTGAAAAACCTTTAATAGCACGGTAGTTTACGCTCGACGAAATAACCCATGATTTTGGCAAAGTGAATTGACTTGTAAATAATCCACCCATGGATGAAACCTTTTTGTCCAATATGTTTGCGGCGGAATAAGTAGTATTGCTCAACTGGTAATTCAATTTAGTCAATATGTAAAGCCAACTCCAATTGTAGGTAATGCCTAAGGATTCGTTGACTGAAGAAGTTGTAGCCACTGTTTCCTGACTGTCCGATGTGTTATTTAGTTTTGAATAGCCAATATTATTTTTCATACTGGCTTGTGTATAATTATTTATCTGAAAATACTTCGACAACGGTCTGCTATACATAAACATAGCATTCGTATTCCATGAGCCAGATTTGTTGATTGGCATATTGGTTCTCACACCAGTTAATCCATCGTAACTTGTAAAGTTTATGATGTCATTTTCGATATAATTTCCTTCAATATTAAATTGTATAGATCGTTGTGTTTTCCGATTTTTATCGTTGTAGCGCAAGCGTGTCCAATGAGTAAAACGCGGCAATAAATCGGGATTTCCCACTCGAATATAGGTAGGATTACTTTCGTCGGGTGAAGGGTCGAGTTGAGTTACAGTAGGAGATTGAGATCGTCCTCGATAATCGAAACGAATGCTTTTTCCTTTGCCTATCGTGTACATTACGTAAGCGTTAGGGGCGAAGTTGTAGTTTGTCAAGCCTGAAAAATAAGTGATTGTAGAATCGGCACCCGAAACAGCAGCATTTTGAATAAACGAACGGCTGCGAATGTACGAAGGATTAAAATCCAGTCCTAAAGTGTACACAATTTTCTTTGTAGTGGCTCTATAACTCATTCCCAACTGCTGGGTCAAGGTAAGGTTTTCGACACTTTTACTGTAGGGCAAATCTAATACTGTATATTCGCCAGTAATTAAGTCGGGTTTGTAGTTGTTTTTTATGTTTTCGCGATTATTTGCCTGTATCCAATAAACAAATTGAAGTGAATTCTTTTCGCCAATTGGTTCAATATAAGAAAGATAAAGCCGATTGTTGAAACTTGATGAAGCAGTTTCCCACTGCTGATTCCGGTTGACAACTCTATTCCCTTCACTTTTTCTGAAATAGTAATAATTTGCTTCTGTTTCGCCAGTTGCATCGCCATTTGAGTATTTTGAACTAATACTCATCGAGAATTTTCTTTTTTTCTTTTCAAAATCGTGCGAAACTGTAAAAACACCTCCCAAGTTGATTTCAGGTGAAATGGAATTTCTGTTGTAATTGTTTTTGGTGACTGAGTCGCGCTCAAAATTACCGGCTTGCAAAAGACTATTACCGCTATAATTTTTACTTTCGGTAGTAAACGATGCCGATGGCGAAAAAGAAAAAGTCCAACCATTCGGTGTTTTATTCAATATTCTGGCACTAAATCTTATGCCCTGATCTCTACTCGTTTGAATAGTGCTATCGGTCAAATATGAAGTGCTATCTTGCAAATAATATTGTCGTGTGGATTTTTTTCGCAATTCCAATTCGTTAAATCCGTACGATAAATCACCATTGATAAGCCATGGAGATTCTTTTTCTTTGCCCGATGAAAAATTAATACCGCCCGACAGAGAAGAATTTAATCCAGGTTTACCACTACCTACATTACTTCCACCACTACCAATACTCATACCGTTGATATTGTTGCCATTAGCTACCAAGCCTAATTGCTCTTCATCATGCAGGCGAGCTGCAAACGAATTGACCGAATACCGAATAAGGTTTCCCTCGCTGCCATTTAATTCCTGACCACCACCAGCATTGCTACTCACTAGCCAACCTCGTTTTTTATCTTTTTGAATGGTGATATTTATTGTAATATTTTCTTCGCCATCGTCCACGCCGGTAAGTTTCGAAAGTTCCGATTTATCTTCAATAATCTGCAATTTTTCCATGATACCTGCTGGTATATTTTTTATAGACAAATTAGTGTTGCTTCTAAAAAAATCCTTACCGTCAACCATCACTTTTCTTACTTCCTTCCCGTTTACAAGAATTTTTCCGTCTTCGGTGATAGTTATGCCTGGAAGACGTTTTAACAAATCTTCAACCACTGCATTTTCATTCAGTTTATAGGCACCAGCATTGTACTCCAAAGTGTCATCTTTTATCACCATTTCGGAGCGTTTACCTAATATGACTGCATCATCTAATGTTACCGAATTTTCGTACATTAAAATATCGCCGACTGTAAAACCACGCAAATGGTTCACGACATTTATTTCTGTGTATTTATTTTGATATCCTACACTCGAAATTAATAATAAATAATGTTGGGGTTTTACAGCATTGAATTTAAAAACACCTTCTTCGTTGGTTGTAGTACCAGCTACGAGTGAGCTGTCTTTTTCGTTCAACAGACGTACTGTGGCAAATTCTAAGGGACGGTATTGATCATTTTCCACATATACTACTTTCCCATGAACTTCAGTGCCTGCATTTTGTGCATTAGCTTTTGTTACCGTAAGCAATTGAAAAATACTTATTGCAATAATAAATTGCAAGTAAACGTAGAATTTAGGTGATATGAATAGAATTTTCAAGCGGTTGAATGGGTTGGTAAATATAATGCTTGCAAATGTACAAAAATTCAATAAAATAAGGGAATATGTTTTCAAAAAAAAACCACAATTTCTCAAAAAAATAATAATTTCAGATAATTATAAAACGAGCATCGCTAATTAGATTTGTTTATTTATATCGTAAATTCAATGTAAATTCATCCATATTTCAGCTTTCAAATATGTTATACAACACATTTAATAAAATAATCACTAATTTATTTTTTTAAATAATTTGTTTTAGCTATTTTTGGTCGACCAATAAATTGGTTGACCAATTGCCTTTATTAAATCGATTATCAAAATTCTTATGAAACATTATTACACCCTTTTTTTAGTTGCTCTTGCTATTATATTTTCAACAGCAGTTAATGCACAAACGGCTATCAACACATCGTTTGAAAGTTCAGAAAGTTATAATGCAGGCACTATTAACAACCAAAACAAATGGAAAGTAACCACTGGTACTAGCGAAATAACTACAGACGTCGACTATGTGAAAACAGGAACTCAAGGCTTGAAAATTTCTTCTACATCTACCGCAGTACAAACTGAATTTATCCCTTATACTACCGCCGAACTTGGTTTAAAAGCTGATGTGTATGTTGATTTTTACGTAAAATTAAAATCATTACCTGCCGCTTCATATTCTATCACTGGTTACGATTTGGAATCGAGCAGTCATCGTAGTTTTATGATAGATTTTCTTACTACTGGAAAAATTAAACTATATGATGGAAGTTCAGGTTGGGCTACACAACCCGATTATTCCTTAAATTCTTGGATGCGTATTACCATAAAAATTGATAATAATGGCGGTAAATATCAAGTTGCAATTGATGGAGTGGTATTGAATAAAATATTTAGTTTCCGCGAAATCAGAAATGCTGCTACAGTTTTTGAATTTAATTCCGTTCGTTTCTCGATGGGTAGCGGTGCTTCAGATATAGCTGTCGACGATATGTATATCAGTACAACGCCTGTAGCAGATGTTTCTTTTGTTGAATCGTCAACCGATAGAACAATTACCGTCAACCAACCCTCATTCGGTACTATTACTTTGGATCCTTCAAAAATTAAATATCAATTGAACGATGTAGTTACAGCTTCAATCACAGTACCAAATCATTATTTATTCAGTGCTTGGACAGGAAATCTGAGTGGATCTGAAACCCCTACTACTTTTACTGTAGGTGCAAATATGACTATCGGTGCAACGGTAATTGTTAACCCTGCTGATCCACCTGCATCTTCTACCATTACCATCAATCAACCCACAGTGGGTGGAACTATTAGCATATCTCCAGTTCAACCAATATATTATAATGGAACAACCATTACAGCTACACTGACTATAAACTCTGGTTATTCGTTCACTGGTTGGACAGGTAGTTTTAGTGGAACAACAAATCCACAAACTTTTGTATTGAACGAAAATGTAACAATTGGAGCTGCTTTGGCTGAAATACCATATACATCAACAGTTAGGGTGGTGACAAGTGCAACCAACTTCAAAACAGCAGTAAAAACTGATATGAATCCTGGAGATACCGTATTAGTAAGCGATGGAACTTATGTGTTGAGCGGAGTAACTATCACTCGAAGTGGAAGTTCTACTAAACCTATCGTAATAAAATCAAAAAATCTACATGGAGCCAAAATCAGTGGATCATCTTCATTTACATTTTCACAAATTGGCTATGTAACTTTCGAAGGTTTCGATATTGATATTGCTCCTACAAGTACCATTTTCAAAATGGAAGGTTGTCAATATGTTCGTATTACTCGCAACAAGATAAGAATGCCCACAACTTCTACTGATCAAACATCTAAATGGATTACAATTGGCGATGGCTGGGAAAACGCTGTATGTAACAGCCATCATAATCGTATCGACCACAATTTATTCGATGGAAAATACGATGGTGGAGCTTGGTTGGTAATTGATGGTAGTCATGGTACAACAACAGATATTTCGAAATACGACCGCATCGACCATAATATTTTCCGCAACAATGGTCCACGTGCCACCAACGAAAAAGAAACAATTCGTGTAGGTATGAGTGATTTAAGTATGCGGGATGCTTATTGTACTGTTGAGAATAACTTATTTGAAGACTGCGATGGCGACCCTGAAATTATTTCAGTAAAAAGTGGAAGTAATATCATACGGAATAATACTTTCCGTAGATGTTTGGGTACTTTGTCGCTTCGCCATGGTAACAATACAGTGGTTGATGGAAATTATTTCTTCGGCGAAGGAAAAACTGGTATTTTTGAAAGTGCTACTATTGGTTGCGGTGGTTTGCGTGTATATGGAAAAGGTCACACCATTACAAATAATTATTTCGAAGGGCTTACTGGAAGTAAATGGGATGCTGCTTGTACTATAACGAATGGCGATGTTTTGAATAATTCCAGCAGTTGGTCGAGCCACTATGTCCCTGAAAATTTAGTTTTTGCTTATAATACATTGGTTGACAATAAATCGAATATTGAGATTGGATTTACCAACAATGGATTGTACGGCAAAGCACCTATCAATTGTGTGATTGCGAATAATATTGTAACTTCATCAACAAATAATATCATTTATTCATTCAGCAGTACTTCTTTGGCAGGTGTTTCGTTTAGCAATAATATTATGTATCCTTCGGGCACAGCTACTTTAGGATTAACTGGAACAACTGATGCTCAAATCAAACAGATAGATCCATTAATTGTAAAATCAAATTGTCGTGCTAATGGTCTAAATTGTAATTACAGCACTCCTGAATCAGTTTACAAACTAACACAAAGTAGTCCAGCTATCAATTCCTCTGTAGGTTATCAGACCGTACTTACTGATTTTGAAGGTCAGCCAGCAGTTGGAATTCGAGATATTGGTGCCGATGAATACAATGGAACTGATGCCGTAGTTAATGGCCCATGGAGCGAATCGCAGGTTGGACCTACAGCTCCTGAAACTTATGTTTATGAAGTATATACACTTACCGCTGGCTCTACAATCATTGACAAT
>JBBSCW010000226.1:0-5845 GCA_038249855.1 Bacteroidales bacterium | reverse complement strand
GAATTCTTCGGAATCGTAGATTCCTAATTTTTCACGACGAAGAATTTCGCTCATATCTACATATTCATTTCTCATTCCAAGATATTCTTGAAAGAAATCAGCATTTATGATTGATCCGGCAATTCCCATTGAAACTGAGCCAATGGAGAGATATGATTTGCCTTTCAAAGTAGCGGCTGCAACCCCAGCTTTCGCAAAACGAACTAATTTTTCTTGCACATCAGCTGGTATTGAATTATCTCCACCATCTTGTACATCTTTTCCATAAATTCCAAATGCTGGCAAGCCTTTTTGGTTGTGACCAGCCAAAGCTGCTGCTAAATACACTGCTCCTGGACGTTCCGTTCCATTAAATCCCCAAATTGCTTTGATGGTATGTGGATCCATATCGATAGTTTCACTTCCATAACACCAACAAGGAGTTACTGTGATAGTTACATCAACGCCAGCAGTTTTAAACTTTTCGGCACAAGCTGCTGCTTCGTCTACGCGTCCAATTGTTGTATCGGCAATCACACACTGATAAGCTGAGCCATCGCTGTATTTTAAATTTGAACTTAAAAAATTAGCTAAGTTTATAGCCATATTCATGGTTTGTGCTTCTAACGATTCACGCACCCCACCTTGCCGTCCATCAATAGTTGGTCGAATGCCAATTTTTGGATTTTCACCTTGTAGACGTCCTGTTTTTTCTTTTCTAATTTGCGCAGTCGATGTTGTTTCTTCTGCAATTGCTCCTGCTTTCATACTTTATTTTTTTTTGTACCTCAACTCCTAGAAAGGAGAAGAAGTTGTTATTATAATTTTTTTTATTCCTTTTAAAATGCTGAATTGTGCTGATATAATGCACTTTATATCTTAAAGTCCCCCTTGGGGGATTTAGGGGGCCGTTTGTTATTTATGTTGAACCTCTTAGTGTTAATTTAGTTGGCAAGTATTCTTGAATCTGATTTTTAGTTTTGATAAACTGGGCAGCTTTTTCACCCATTAAACCAAAATCAATACTGATGGAGGAGATACCATTTTTAATAACTTCTAGCACTGGATCATCATTGTAGGCGATTATACCAATATCTTTCCCAATTATTAAGAACTTGGCATCTGCTTCTTTAATTACTTTTACAAAATCCTCAGTGAGTATGCATAAATACGCACAAGATTTTTCTACTCCTTTCCATTCGCTATTTTTACGAATTAAATCATATTCAAAACCATTATCGGTACAGAATTTTATGAAATTTTCAATAGACGATATTGGATGGCGCAAATCTTCAGGGAAAATAAATGAAATTTTTCTATATTTTTTCAATACTTTGATTCCCTGCATCAAACTATCATACAAAGCTTGATTAAAATCCTGACAAATGTATGAAAACTCGTCTTTCTCAAAATTTCCAAAATCAAGTAACAATAATTTATTTACTGGTATGGATTTTAAAGTGTCCGAAAATTTATCATTCGAAAAATTCATGACCACATACATGCTGTATTTTCCAATACTTTCGCGTACAATGGTTTCAAATAAATGCTCGTTATATTGATGAAAAATCAAATCAACTTTATAGTTATCGGGTAAATTCCCCGTAAAACTATGATACAAGTTTTGTTTGAACGATGAATAATTATCCAATAAAAGCAGAATCCTATTTACTTCTCCTTTTACAAAATATCCTTTTTGTGGCGTCGAATCTATTGTGCCTAAACGTTTTAATTCGTTGTATGCTTTAAAAACAGTATCTCGCGAAACTTTATACTTTGTACTTGCATCGTTTATTGACAATAAATTATCTCCTACTTTTAACTCTTCGTGCATCACAGCATCACTGATATTGTCAATCAGAGTTTTAACTTTAGAGCTAGCATTTGAATATCTTATTGTCATTTTATTTATACAAAATGATTTGTTTTTTCGTCTTTATTCGCAAGTAGACCGTAAGCTCCTACAATGATAAAGCAAACTAATGGAATCCAATAGGATACTTGAATACTATTAAATGTTGTTGATAAAAATCCTTGTCCAGTTGTCAGTAATGCACCCCCTAATATCGCCATTACAAGGAATGATCCGCCAACTTTCGATTCTCCTTCAGTCATTCCTTCGAGGGCAATTCCATAAATGGTAGGGAACATTAGCGACATGAAAAATGAAATCATCACCAAACCGACTACGCCTGTCATTCCGGTTGTGAAAATTGCAACTGCCGATGCTAATACAGCACCTGTTGCAGCAATAGCTAATAAAATTCCGGGGCGTAAGTAACGCATTAAAGCAGTAAATATAAATCGTGAAATCATAAACAATATCAATGAAAACAAATAGAATGAATTTCCAATATTTTCGGCAGTTGTAGTTGCATCAAACTGCCAGATTGTACTCCAAACTGAATGATTCTGAATAAATAATGTAACTTGTTCAGGTATTATATTATCGGTTATAGCATCAACCAATCCTAAGGATTTCATAACATAACGGATGGTATAAGACCAAACTCCAATTTGTGCTCCCACATAAAAAAACTGAGTTACAACACCCCAAGAATAATGACGACGCTTCATCAGACGTTTAACCGTGCTTCCAAAACTATCGCCTGATACGTCTTTGTTTGCCGGCATTTTTTTATAAAATAAAATTATAATCAATACTGCCAATAATACTACTCCAACACCCATATAAGTTAATGTAACAGCTGACATTTCAGACGATTGGGCAGCTTGAAGTTGTGCATCGTTCATCGAACTTTTATTGCTACTTAAGTGCGATAAAATAAAAATCTGACTTAAAATTATTCCTGAAATTGATCCGATAGGATTAAAGGATTGTGCAAAATTTAATCGCAAGGTTGCATTTTCAGGGCGTCCCATCGTCAAAATATATGGATTAGCTGTCGTTTCAAGAATTGAACAACCTGCTGCCAAAATATATATAGCGAATAAATAAAATGAGTAAGATCCAGCTTGTCCAGCTGGGAAAAACAGAAAAGTACCTAAGGAATAAAGTGCCAATCCAACGATAATGCCAACTTTGAAAGAATATTTACGTATTAAAAATGCAGCTGGTAATGCAAAACAAGCATAGGAGCCGTAAAATGCCATTTGTATGAACGATGTTTGAAAATCAGTCATTTCAAGAATATTTTTGAAAGCAGCTAATAACGTGTCAGTCATGTTATTGGCTACACCCCAAAAAAAGAATAATGAGGTTACCAGAATAAATGGAACTAGATAATTAGTGCCGTCAGCACCTTTTAATAATGATGTTTTTTGTGTTGTTTTCATTTGCGATTTAAATGGAAGTTACAGAATTAAAGTATATAATTTTCAACTGTGCTGAACTGTGCTGAATTCGGTGCAAAGATACGATAGTATAAAGAAAAAAATGTCAGTAAATTTTATGTTCTACAACATTAAATATACTTTATTCTTTAATCTCTACTGCATTGCGATATTCAAGTGGGGTAGTTTTTGTTCTTTTTTTGAAAAAAACCGAAAAATACTCAGGGTTTTCAAAATTTAGGCTGTACGAAATATTTTTTACCGATTGTGAGGTGGTGGAGAGTAACAATTTTGCTTCGTTCAGTTTTAGTTCCATCATATATTGCGATGGTGAAGTTCCTGTAAATTCTTTGAATGCTCTTCGGAATCCTGAGTAGCTAATGTTGAGTGATTTGGAAATATCTTCGGCAATAAGATTTTTGTAAATTGATTCACGCATTAGCACTTTTGCCTTATTAATTTTAAGAATCAAATCCTCGTCATCAAAGTTACGTGTTTTATCGCGGTAATACATTAAACCTAATATGTGCATCACTATGCCTGAAAGTGCTTGCTGATAACCTGCGCGTTCTTCTTCAGCAATTTCAATGGCTTTCATGTAAAGGTCTACAACTCGCTCGTTTAAACCAATATTAAATACGGGTGGACGATTCAAGAAAAATCCTTCAGCTACAATTTTATCTATAATTGTTCCCTTGAAACCTATCCAATATTCTTTCCAACCAGAGTTTTCGAGTGGTTTATAAGTGTGCCAAACGCCAGGCATAAGAAAGAACATCTTCCCCTCGGAAATAAATGTCGATTGTTTATCTTGCCCATAACTAAATATGCCTTTTCCATTGGTAATATACAATAACTGAAATTCATTCAAAATCCGACCTTTTTCCACATTAAAAAAATATCCTTGTGGATGGGATGAAGGTGGATATGATTCATTGGCATTTATATCTTGTTGACCAACAGTGGTAATTGTTAGTCCCCACAAATCGTCTTCTTCTGAGCTAATCATATAGTTTAATTGGCTATTTTCTTTCAGTTTCATTATATCAGAATTAATGGTGATTTTTTATGCAAATATAATAAATATCTAAATAGATGCCGCAATAAAATATAAATGGGGGTATTTAAAAAGAAACTTTTCTTTATAAATACCCCCAAATTATGAAGTGTATTAGATATTACTCAATTTAATCAGCTCGTTTACATTGAGTTTCCGATTCCCACTAAGAATACTGAAAAAATAATTACAGCTATTCCAGTAGTAATTGTCCATTTAGTTTTGGGAGCTACACCTTTCCATTCTTTGCGATAAATACCCCACATATTGGCAGTAAGAATGATGGTTGACATGTGTAAAATCCATGAACTTGCACCGTTACCCAATTTGCTTTCGCCCATTCCGTAAAAGAAGAATTGTAAAAACCAGATTGTACCAGCCAATGCTGAGAACAGAATGTTTTTACTGATCGGCGTTTTTTTGTCGGTAAAATTACGGTACGATTTATTTTTCAAACTTAATATGGTTGTCCAAATAAAATTGGTAGTAAGTCCACCCCAAAGTAATACAACATAAGTTACATTGTTTTGAAACAAGTGGCTTGAACCTTCGAATAATTTATCGGGAGCTGCCATTGCTAATGCAGCAATAGGTTTTCCTGCTTCGAGTCCAAAATTGAAAAAAGCACTCAATATACCCGAAATTACAGCTATAATTAATCCTTTAACCATACTGAATTCGGCAACACTTGCAGCTTGTTGTTCTTTGGTGAGTTCTTTCTCTTTCATAATACCAGCTTTTCCCGAAATGGCTATACCGATAAGACAAACTGCTACACCCAACAAAACAAGCTGTCCGCCTGGATTTGAAAGCATATCAGTAAAAGATATTTTTCCCTCAGCTGGGAAAAAATTATAATAGATAGCTGGAACTGTGGAACCAAAAGCAGCACAGAAACCAAGCGTAACTGAATTGCCTAATGACATTCCCAAATATCTAACTCCGAGACCGTAAGTAAGTCCGCCGATACCCCAGAGTAATCCAAGAATAAAAACGATGGTTAGAATTTGTGTTGAGGAGGCAGCAATAATTTCTGCAAAATGAGGTATGGTAAGCCATGCAGCAAGTGGAGGGACAATGAGCCACGAAAAGACTCCACCTACTATCCAAAAACTTTCCCAAGCCCAACCCTTAACCTTATTGTAAGGCATATAAAAACTTCCCGAAGCGAAACCGCCAATCGAATGGAATAAAACTCCTAATAGTGCATTCATATATTTTTATATATTTAACTAACCAATTTATTCGAGAAAGAATATAATTGGTTGGTTGATTTGAAGTTATAATTTTATTTAAACTCTTAGAGTCGAAGCTAATCTAAAAAACTATCGTTTTGAAGTAACTTCTTTTTCATATTGTTGAATATCAGCAATATAATCTACACCCGCTAAAACTGATTTTTTAGCGCAATAATAATCATAAACCGCTGCCCAAGGTAAAGATTTTGCTTCTTCGAGTAAGGCCATACGCTCAAAATACTGACCATTGGCTTCGTATTCACGAAGTTTGGCAGTT
>JBBSCW010000225.1:0-5863 GCA_038249855.1 Bacteroidales bacterium | reverse complement strand
TGGTTGAAGCATGGAATGATGCTTTGGCGGGTGATCCAGTTTCAGCTTTTGGTGGTGTACTTATTACCAATGCCATTATTGACAAAGCAACGGCCGAGGAAATGAACAAGATTTTCTTTGAAGTGGTGATTGCTCCTGATTACGATTTGGATGCAATCGAAATATTAAGCCAGAAAAAGAATCGCATCATCCTTATCCTGAAAACGGCGAAACTGAAAACACAACAGGTTCGCACTTTGCTTAATGGAGTTTTGATGCAAGATAAAGATATGAAGTCCGAAACTGCTGAAGATTTAACAGTAGTAACAGAACTTTCGCCGACTGAGCAGGAAATCGAAGATTTGATTTTTGCTAACAAAATAGTAAAACACACAAAATCAAATGCCATAGTGTTGGCTAAAAACAAACAATTGTGTGCAAGCGGTGTAGGCCAAACTTCACGAGTTGATGCTTTGGTTCACGCCATTGAAAAAGCTGAATCGTTCAAATTTGATTTGCAAGGTGCTGTAATGGCTTCTGATGCATTTTTCCCTTTCCCAGATTGTGTGCAAATCGCAGCCGATGCTGGAATTAAAGCAGTTATTCAACCTGGAGGTTCTATCAACGATTCAAAGTCGGTAGATACTTGTAACGAAAAAGGGCTGTCGATGGTAACCACTGGCATTAGACATTTCAAACATTAATTTTTTTCAGAACATTGATATTCAAATAAATATAATAACATAAAAAATGGGATTTTTTTCATTTACACAAGAAATTGCTATTGACTTAGGAACAGCCAATACCATTATCATTTACAACGACAAAATAGTTGTAGATGAACCCTCAGTAGTTGCTTTGGATAAACGCACCGATAGATTAATTGCCATCGGCGAAAAAGCTCGTCAAATGCAAGGGAAAGAAAACGAAGGAATTCGTACTGTACGCCCATTGCGCGATGGTGTAATTGCAGATTTCTTTGCTGCAGAATTGATGATTCGTGGCATGATAAAAATGATTCCAACCAAGAATCGTCTTTTTTCACCCAGTCTAAAAATGGTAGTTTGTATTCCATCGGGCAGTACCGAGGTGGAAATTCGTGCCGTACGTGACTCTTCGGAACATGCTGGAGGACGCGAAGTGTATATGATTTATGAACCTATGGCAGCTGCTATAGGAATAGGAATTGACGTAGAAGCACCAACCGGCTGTATGATAGTTGATATAGGTGGTGGAACTACCGAAATTGCTGTTATTTCATTGGGTGGAATTGTTTCCAATAAATCCATCCGCATTGCTGGGGATGACCTTACACTGGATATAGTTGAATATATGGGTCGTATGCACAATATCAAAGTTGGTGAGCGTACTGCGGAAATGATCAAAATTAATGTGGGTGCTGCTCTTACCGATTTGGAAGATGCACCAGAGGATTTTATTGTTCGTGGACCGAACCGTATGACTGCCTTGCCAATGGAAGTTCCGGTATCTTATCAGGAAATTGCCCATTGTTTAGAAAAATCAATTTCGAAGGTTGAAGCAGCCATTCTCAGTGCGTTGGAACAAACTCCTCCTGAACTCTATGCCGATATAGTAGAAAAAGGTATATACTTAGCTGGTGGTGGAGCACTTTTGAGAGGATTGGATAAACGATTAACTGACAAATTAAATATCAAATTCCACATAGCAGAGGATCCTTTGAGAGCTGTGGCACGCGGAACAGGCATAGCACTTAAAAACGTGGATAAATTTTCGTTCCTCATTCGATAATTTAATACAAATACAAAAGCGGAAAATATAAGTGTTTAAGAAATTATCGACCTTATATTAGCCGCTTTTTTTGCAATTTATGAGAAACCTGATCAATTTTTTTGTTCAATATTTTGTATTGATATTATTTCTAATTTTAGAAGTAATATCATTTGCATTTGTGGTGAACAACCGTGATTATCAAAAAACTGTGTTTCTATCATCGAGCAATACTGTGGTTTCTAACCTATATCAGGTGAGTAATTCTGTGGTTGAGTTTTTCAAATTAAGTGCAGCCAACGATAATCTTTCGGAGGCAAACACCTCATTGAAGAACGAAATTATTACACTTAAAAATCAACTCTCTACTCTAAAACCTATCCAAAAAGATTCAGTTAATTTTCATATTCCTCCCGAAATGGAATACGAGTTTATTTCCGCCAAAGTAATCAATAATTCTACCAATAAAATACAAAATTACATTACGTTGAACAAAGGTTTCAAGGATGGAATTAAAGTAGATATGGGTGTGGTGAGCGACGAAGGAGTGGTTGGGATAGTGAAAGTTGTTTCCGAAAAATTCTCAGTTATCGTGTCGGTATTGAACGAAAGGTTAAAGGTAAACTGCAAATTCAAAAAGAGCAATTACAGCGGTCCTTTGGAATGGAATGGATATGATTTCAGATATGCCAACCTGAAAGATATTGCCCGCCATGTTGAGTTTTCACTTGGTGACTCATTAATTACCAGCGGCTACACTAATTCTTTCCCCGAAGGCATTCCTGTGGGAACGGTGGATAATTATAAAATTGAAGAAAGCGATGCTTATTATGATATTAAAGTGAAATTAGCTGTGAATTTCAGAACTCTTTCGCACGTAAAAGTGATAAATTATAAAAACTATCTTGAACAACAAACCATAGAAAAAGTAGCCTCGAAATAATGTTAACCATCATTCAAAACATATTGTCGTTTGTTATACTGGTACTTTTTCAGGTATTGGCACTGAATAATATCCAATTTTTAGGATTTATCAATCCTTACATTTATATCCTTTTCATAATTGCACTCCCAGTAAGAACGCCTCGTTGGCTGAGTTTAATACTGGCATTCATATTAGGATTAACTATCGATATATTCTCTAATACGCTCGGTATGCATGCTTTTGCAACCGTATTGATAGCTTTTTTAAGAAACGGAATCATCAATCTTTTCATCGGACTCGAAGAAAACGACAATCCATCTCCCTCATTTCGTAGTCTTGGAGTGGCAGCTTACGTTAAATACTTGGTGCTAATGGTTTTTATTCACCATTTTAGCTTGTTCTTTCTCGAAGCATTTTCCTTCGCACATCCAGGATTAATATTATCCAAAATTGCATTAAGCTCCATCGTAACTATCCTTATTTTATTGGGTGTGGTTTCGTTACAACGAAAGTAAATCATGATAAACGACTCATTACAAAATAGAAAAATTGTGATTGCCGTAATCATGTCGGCGGTGATAGTTTTATATATAATTCGTCTGTTTTCACTACAAATTATCGAAACAAAATACAAAGAAGGCGCTGAAAGTAACGCTTTTCTGAACAAAGTTCAATTTCCTCCTCGTGGACTAATTTACGATAGAAATAAGACTTTACTTGTGTACAATAAACCGGCTTACGATATCACATTGATTATGCGTGAGATAGAGGATTTAGATACCATATCGTTTTGTAGAGCCCTGAAAATCAATAAAGAGTCTTTTATTCGCCGAATTGCAGAAATCAAGGATAGGAAAAAAAATTATGGTTATTCATCCTACACTCCACAGGTTTTTATGACTCAATTGGACATTGAGGATATAGCTACCATTCAACAATCCATGTATAAATTTCCGGGTTTTTATATTCAAGACCGAACACTTCGTGAATATACTTTCCCTTACGCAGCGCATGTCTTAGGGAATATTGGTGAAGTATCTCAAAGGAGAATAGAGCAAGACGATTACTACAAATCAGGCGATTATGCAGGACGTGATGGAATAGAATATACCTACGAAAAATCACTTCGTGGCGAAAAAGGTGTAGAAATACTTTTGCGTGATGCGAAAGGAAGAATTAAGGGAAAATATGAGCATGGGAAAAAGGACATTGCACCGAAAGCTGGTACAAACCTTACGGTAACATTGGACATAAAACTTCAAGAATTAGGCGAAAAACTAATGGCTGGAAAGGTAGGAAGTATAGTAGCCATTGAACCAGCAACAGGTGAAATTTTAGCTATGGTATCCAATCCAGCATTCAATCCATCCATATTGGTTGGTCGAAACCGATCTAAAAACTATCTTTCATTGCTCCGTGATCCTACTAAACCATTAATGAATAGGGCTACACAAGCACAATATTCCCCCGGATCGGCTTTTAAAACTATTCAAGCATTGGTTTGTCAGCAAATGGAAGGAATCAACGAGCATACTTTGTTTTCGTGCAATGGCCCAGCATCTTCACCAGTAAAATGTACTCACCATCATGGTTCGCCTGTCGGGTTATTGAGTGCTATCGAACAGAGCTGTAATCCCTATTTTTGGAATGCTTTTAAATCCACCATTGAAAAAAATGGCTACGGTACAAAAAATCTGCTTTTCAGAACTAATTACGACACTTGGGTAGGCAATGTAAAGAGTTTTGGCTTTGGCGAAAAATTTACCGATGGTGATATTTACGAACAAAGTAGGGGATATATTCCCACTCAGAAATACTATAATAAAGTATACAAATCGATAACTGGGTGGCGTGCCATAACCATACGTTCTAATTCTATTGGACAGGGTGAAATTCTGGCAACCCCCTTACAATTAGCGAATTCCATGTGTGCGATTTCAAATTATGGTTTCTACATTACGCCTCATTTGAACAAAAATGACTCCATGAAAACAAAAATTCACCAAACCTTGGTGGATAAAAAATACTTCCCTATTGTTTTTGAAGGAATGTCCCGTGTTTTTGAATCAGGTACAGCCCGTGCATCCAGAATAGAAGGTTTAAGTATGTGTGGAAAAACAGGGACAGTGCAGAATAGCAGAGGAAAAGACCATTCAATATTCGTGGGATTTGCTCCACGCGAAAACCCCAAAATTGCAATTGCGGTTGTAGTTGAAAATGCCGGATTCGGTTCAATTTATGCTGCACCTATTTTCAGCCTTTTAGTGGAACAATACATCAAGGGGAAAATTGAAAGAATAGAATTGGAAGAAAGAGTAACTAATATCATCACCAATACCGATGTCAGAGAACGCTAAAATAAAATATGCATTAGATGGGTATACCATTGCACTCTATGTTTTGCTAGTTCTTATGGGCTGGATAAGCATTTATGGGGCAAGTTACGACTTCGACCAAACTAGCATACTCGATTGGAACCAACGAGCCGGAAAGCAATTTATATGGATACTCACTGCTTTTGGATTGGCTGGAATGTTGATACTTGTCGATTACAAAGTGTATAATTTTTTCGCCTACTTCATTTATATTTTTACCATTTTATTGTTGATAGTAACCATATTTGTGGCTCCCGACATAAAAGGTTCCCGATCGTGGCTTGTACTTGGACCGCTCAGTTTTCAACCAGCCGAATTGGCTAAAATGGCCACTGCACTTGCATTGTCGAGGTTTATGAGTTCATATAACTATAAACTCAAAAACTGGAAGGATTTAATTCCTTTGTCCATGTTTATTCTCCTTCCGTTTACATTAATTGTACTTCAAAAAGAAACGGGTTCGGCCTTAGTTTTTATTGCTTTCTTACTGATGTTTTATCGAGAAGGAATGAATGGTATTATATTGCTAATAACCGTATTAGCTGTAATACTATTTGTAGTTGTAATAAAATATAGCGAAATTGCCATTCTTATGAATCAAGGTACATTGGGAATAGTACTTGCGATGGGATTTATTTTACTCATTCAGTTGGTTTATCTTTTTATAGTGGTACGTAGGCGTAAAGAAGCTTTTAATATACTTTATGCTATACTAATAATTTCATTTATTTCCTTTATTGTTAATATTTGGTTTTACATCGAAATAGATTATATTGCACTATTCACTGTTATAGTATCTAGTATTTATCTGATATTTGTGGAGCTTTATTACCGG
>JBBSCW010000224.1:0-5883 GCA_038249855.1 Bacteroidales bacterium | reverse complement strand
GTTAAAGAATCGGTAATATCGGTTATCAGTCAAAACGAAATAGATTATATAAGCCTAACGGATATGACTTCGACATTTAGAGAAGGTAGCGGTCTGATTGGGAAATGGATAACTAACAAAAATACCTTGGAATATTTAGGCGTTTGGGAAAAAGTAAACAACCCAAATTTTAATTACCCCGAATTCGGGGTAATTGGAAATGAGGCTGGAACAAATAGGTATATAATGTCTGTAGGACAATGGGTTGAAAGAACGGTTGCAATTGGATTAATTGTAAAGTCAGGACGTTACGGCGGTACTTATGCTCACAAAGACATTGCATTTCACTTCGCAATGTGGTTAAGTCCAGAATTCCAAATTTATCTAGTAAATGAGTTTCAACGCCTCAAAGATGATGAAAACAGTCGATTAAAATTAGAACGGAATCTGCAACGAACTTTATCCAAAGTAAATTATCTCATTCATAATGATGCAATTAAAGAAAATTTGATTCCACCGGAAATTACAAAACAGCAGGCAAGTTTTGTTTATGCAAACGAAGCTGACCAGTTAAACATAGCCCTCTTTGGAATTACTGCAAAGCGTTGGCGTGATAGTAATCTAGACAAAAATGAAAACATAAGAGATTACGCTAGTTTGGAACAACTTGTTATTAATACAACAAGGTTTAGCACAAAGTGAGAGACTCATACAGCTCAATAAAGTTGCAATAACACAAATGAAATCTTTATTAGAAAGTAGCGTGTTAAAAAAAATAAGATAAGTTTACCAAAACTAATTATATATGATAACTCTTTATTTTATAAGTTATTAATATGATTGTATGATGTCATTAAAAAAAAAACAGATGTTAAAAAAAATCTTAATATTCAATTTGTTTATATTATTATTTTTGTCGTGCAATGAAAAGCCGTCAAATCTAATTCGTATAGCTGTATTGGATGGACCTTCGGCCATAAGCTTTATTCAACTTATTGATAAAGAATCGGCTGTAAATGGGAAAAAAGTGGAGATAATTTTGAAGAGTGAACCTCAACAAATTCAAGCTTTAATGATGCAGAATAAACTCGATTTTGCAATACTTCCTACCGTAATGGCAGCTAATTTATACAACAAAGGAATTGATTTTAAAATAGTTAGCATACCTATTTGGGGAACATTGTACATAATGACTAATAAAAATGATTCCGCTACTTATACTCAACTCAATGCCAAAACAATTGGAGTTTTTGGACAGGGAGCTACGCCAGATATTTTATTGCAAGGATTTATTAAGTATCACAATTTAGAAAACGTAAAAATTAATTACAACTATTCAACCAATCACGATATTGCACAGGCTCTTCAACAGAAAAAGATTAATTATGCAGTAGTATCTGAACCTTTAGTGAGCACGCTGCTTTCTCGGGATAAGGATATCAGCATAGTTTCGCCACTTAACTGCGAGGATTTTATCAGCAATACAAATGTGGATGTTTTTGCTCAAACTTCTTTTTTAGTCAATGAAAAATTCGTGAAAAATAATGAACGCGGTGTTGTTCGCCAAGTAATTGATTTATATACAAACAGTTGTGATTTTGTGAACGAAAAGCCAGAAGAAACTGCACAATTGCTTGTAAAACATCGTATCGTGGCGAATATTGAAGTGGCCCGTATAAGTTTGCCTCTTTGCAATATCCGATATCGTGGAGCCTTTGCCGTAGAAGATGAAATAATGCGTTATCTCAATATTTTTTACGAATACAATCCTAAAAGTATCGGAGGAAAAATTCCAAATCGTAATATTATTTATCAACCATAGCAAACTCCGAGATGAATAGTAAAAACAAGTTTCTGCCCACCTTTATATCAATTAGTTTCCTGCTGATTTTCTGGCAGTTATTATCGATGTGGATAAATTATCCCGACTTAATTCCTACCCTACCCGATTTAATGATGCAGACCCTTAGCTTATTTTCGGGTTACGAATTTTATGCTATTTTGGCATCAACCGTTTTGAGAGGATTAATCGGTTTTGCTATTTCATTTGTTGTAGCATTCATATTAGCTCGTATTTCTTTCAACTCTGCTTTCTGGAAACATTTTTTTCATCCAGTTCTTGTTGTAATCCGCTCTGTACCTGTAATTTCAATTGTGTTGATAGCATTATTTTGGTTTTCACCCAATCAGTTACCGATTTTCATTGCCTTGCTTACCATGTTTCCCATTTTGTATCAAAATATCCTGAATGGTTTTGAGCAAACCGACAAAAGATATGTAGAAATGGCGCAAGTATTTGGTAAAATGAAGTTTCATATTCTATTGAACATATATTTGCCATCAGCCAAAAATCAGATATTCAGCGGGATAAGTACTGCCATGGGCTTTGGTTGGCGGGCCATCATAATTGGAGAAGTGCTGGCTCAACCATTGAGAGGAATTGGAACGAGTATGAAGTTAGCACAATCGTTTATTAATATTTCCGAATTGATTGCATGGACTTTTGTAGCTATTGGGATTAGTTATTTATTTGAATTTCTGATAAAATACATTCAAAAAATCAAAATAGATAGAAGGTTTCCAGCTAAAAAAACAAAACAAGAATCCATTGATTTTAAATTAATTACAATTAACAATCTGTCGAAATCTTATACCGGACAATCAGTTTTTAAAGAATTCTCAAAAACCATAGATAATACCAAAGTACATCTTATTAAATCACCATCAGGAAAAGGAAAAACTACTTTACTCCGATTAATAGCTGGAATTGAACAAGCTGATTCGGGGAGTATTTCCACAAATAAAACCTTGCGATTTGGCTATTCATTTCAAGATGGCAGACTTTTACCATGGTTAACTGCTCAGCAAAATATCGAATTTGTTCTAGGGATGACAAATTCCAACAGATCAAATTCAGAAGATTTATTGCTAGAATTATTGAAAGAAAGTGAATTAGAAGAACATGCCAACAAATTTCCGCACGAACTCAGTGGCGGTCAGCAACAAAGAGTTGGTTTAGCACGCGCATTGGCAGCACGCGCTGATATACTCTTATTAGATGAGCCATTGAGTGGGTTGGATACTGCATTAAAAACAAGAATTATTGGGTTACTTGATAATTGGATAGCCAACTATAAACCAATAGTAGTGTGGGCGACCCACGAAGAAATTGAATTTCAGAAAAACGAATCGGAAGAATTTGGGATATAGATTAATGATACTAAAAAACTGATTTAAAGCTTTATAAATCAGATTTAGTGAGCCACATCAAAACAATTTTTAACTCTTACGTATTTATTTTGCGTGGTATTAACGTTATTTTGAGTAAGATCTTTATGTTCTATTTTTGGAAAATCTTTTTCAATAAACTCCAATTTAAAATTATCAGGCAGTTTTTCCAATTCCTCCGTATTTTCCATCAAATAATTGACAAAATCAAAAGCCAATCCAATTTTACGTTCAACCGTTTCTTTATGTGTCATACTATACAACAAATTAAATACTTTTCATGGAGATTGAAACAAATATTTTACAAAAGTATCAAATTATATTTGAGATACAAATAATTGATAGTCAATATTATAAATTACTCTATATTAACGTATTAAGTTGTATTTTTCAAATCTAAACTGAAATAATGTAAGTCATACTTTTGATTACTCAGATAAGCGTAAAGTAAGAATAAAATAACTTGTATCATCAACCTTTTCGCAAAGATCGAAAAGGTTGATGATTTGGTTATAAAAACTACATACAGTATTATTGAAATCATTTTGGAATTTAGAGTATTAACACTTAGGTTTCATTAACTCTAACTCCTTAATGACCTAATTATTAGGATAAATATCTCTTAAATTCCTAATGCTTGACCACCGCCAATTTGGATAGTTTCAGCAGTAATAAAAGAAGCATCATTACTTGCTAAGAAAGAAACAACCGAAGCTACTTCTTCTGGTTCACCTAATCTTCCCAACAAAACACTATTTTTCCATGAAGCAAATACTTCTGGCTTAGTAGTTTTTATTTGAGCATGGAAAGGGGTATCAATTGTTCCAGGAGATACTGCATTTACTCTTATTCCATATTCAGCTAAATCTTTCGCTAACGCTCTTGTAATTGCTTGAACTCCAGCTTTTGATGTTGCATAAACACCAGCACCAGGTCCTCCAGCATTCCACGCTGCATTAGATGTGTAATTTATTATTGAAGCATTTTCTCCTTTTTTAAGAAAAGGAATAGATGCTCTTGAGGCAAAAAATACCGAATCAAGGTTTAAAGCCATTACAAATCTATAAAATTCGGTAGTCATTTCTTCAAACCTAGATCTTCCACCTAATCCACCTGCATTATTTACAAGAAGATCAATTTTACCATATTTCTCTCCAATTTTTTTAATATTAGAACTTACAGCTTCATCGTTTGTAATATCAAATCCATAATATTCTGCCGTAATTCCTTCTGCTACAAGTTCTTTAACTTTCTCAGCTCCAGCTTCATCTTCGATACCGTTTAAAACTACTGTGTATCCATCTTTACCTAATCTTTTTGCTACTGCGAACCCAATTCCTCCGGTTGCACCAGTAATCACAGCTACTTTTCCTTTTGCATTCATAATGAGTATTTTAAAAATTTAATTATTTTCTATTTCAACCTTATTATTTATTACTAATCAATGTTTTTAAATAGTAAATGATTAATGGTCATTTATTTTATTTGTTCAATTTTACCAACAGTAAGGAAAATTGAGATCAATGAAAGCGGTACTAATGCAGCTAACAAGCCAAACAATAAAGGCCAACTGGTAATTTGACCAGCAAAAAGTATGGCTAAAATTGTTCCTAATACTGCCGAAGCTCCTCCTAAACCTGCTAACGAACCGACTGATTTTCCACCGTGTAGGTCGCTTGGCAAAGTTTGAATATTGGTCATTGTAAATTGGAAACCACCCAACACAAAAGCCATTAAAATAACTGCTATAGCTGCATTTGGAGCGAGAACAGAAGCAATTACAGCAGGGATAATAATAAAACCACCTATTAACATGGCAGTTTTACGTGCTCTGTCGACCGTTTGTCCTTTGCGAATAAGGTAGCCAGAAAACCAACCCCCTGAAATGCTTCCTACCATAGCTCCAACATAAGGAACCCAAGCCGAGAATGCAAGTTCTTTAATATTCAAATTGAACTCCTCAACTAAATACATAGGTAAAAACGTTACAAACATCCACCAAATTGGGTCAAGAAAAAAGCGACCTAAAATTACAGAGTAATTCTTCTTATTGGCTAGTAGTTCACCCCAACTTTTGGCTTTCTCATTGCTTACTTTGTTTTCGGGTTGACCTGAAAGTATGTATTCACGTTCCTCATCAGTAATCCATTTATGTTCCTTTGGTCCTTTTTTATTTACAATTAACCAAGGAATTAACCACAAAAGACCCAAAACACCGACTACGACAAAAGTCAACTTCCAACCGATTGAAATATATAACATAAGTATCACGATGGGTGCAAGTATAGACCCGATTGAAGCCGCTGCTCCAAAAAGTCCTTGTGCAAAAGCCCGTTCCTTTTGTGGAAACCATTCGGCATTACTTTTGGTTGCTCCAGGCCAAGGGCCAGCTTCACCCAATCCGAGCATCATTCGGAAAGTGGTCAACGAAAATTTACCCTGAGCCAATGATGTGAGTGCATCTGCTGTTCCCCAAATTAATACAGAAACTACAAATCCTTTTCGAGTTCCAATTTTATCGTATAATTTACCTGAAAATAACTGACTGAAACCATAGGCAATCATGAAAAATATCGTAATCTGACCGAGCATATCTTTGGCCTGTTTCGACGATTCTTCCACCGAAGCGTTTTTATCAACTATGCCCAAATCATAGGCAATCCCTTGACGGTTTAC
>JBBSCW010000223.1:0-5890 GCA_038249855.1 Bacteroidales bacterium | reverse complement strand
ATCAACAGCCACTATGTCCTGCGAAATAAATAATCCTTTAGACAAAACAACATCTGCTTCCGATTTTCCACGTGGTCCATTGGTTTTCATCAATCGATAAGCATCCACCACATTCAAAACAGCTGCCTTTTCCAAAGTACATACATCGGCAATACATTGTTGCAAATCATGACTATGGAAATAGCCTCTATCCCAGACAATTCCCATGTGATTTTTCATAGAAATTGACATCTTAGCACCACCATGATTCTTCAAAACGGGAACATTAATCCACACATCCGCATCGAGAATAGCTTGGTGAACTTTGGTAGATTTTAAACTTTTGCCTTTTGGCAATTCCACAGTTCTGTAATACGACTCTTCGTGAGCAGGTAAAATTTTTGCACCAGCCTTTTTGGCAGCTTCCTCAATTCCGCTATTGGCGTAGCATTTTCGCCAATCGTCGCAAGTATGGTCCAACACCGAAACTTCCTTAGCACCAGCGCTGAAACATTGTCGCACAATCTCAGCCACTAAATTAGGGTTCGTATTTCCAGCCAACTGTGGTTCTTTATCCCAACCAATATTGGGTTTAACAACCACTTTATAGCCTTTTTTCACAAAATTACCCATGCCTCCCAGCTCGGCTATTGCTTTACGGAACATGGCTTCGGGTTCGCCACCCATCACCGCCACTAAATCGTAAGCAGCTGATGAAGTTGGAGATGCAGTATTAAAATGCTGTGTCATCATACTTACAGCACCACTTTGTTTAATAGAAAAAGCTGCACCAGTAAGTGCTATTGCTTTCAAAAAATTTCGTCTATCCATGGAGTATAGTATTAAAAGTTAACGAGGAAACGAGTAAACGGTAATTAGGAAACGAGGAAACAAGGAAACGAGGAAACGAGTAAACAATAAGTCAATGTGCAAATATGCTAATGTGCCAATTATTGGAAGTTAGTTAAAGTTAAAGAAGTTAGTAGTTGGGTAGTAAGAAGTAAGTAGAAGTAGAAAAAACATAATTTGCAAATATGCCAGTAATTCAACATATTAACCATTAATCACTAATCATTGACCACTAACCATTGACCACTAACCATTTATCATTTACTACTAATTTTTAATTTCAAACTCTTCAAATCCCAAACTCTTCCAAATAAGTTTTAAATTATCCACGGAAATCTGAAACAAATTTCATCAAAAAGTGCGTAATCGGCTGTACCGTTTACCGCGAAAGTCTTAATGAGTTGAGCTTCTTTTAATAACTCCTTGGCCAATTTTATAGTCGATCCAGTTTTGATGCGATCGTCTACCAACAGGATTCTCTTATTCTTAAATTCAAAATCTACCGGACTCAACAGTTTGGGTTCATCGTATCGTGGTTTCTGCTGTGGATCTCTCAGATTAATTTTAATCGTCTGGAAATCGGCATTTAAACGTTGATTAATAATACCCGCAGGTACAATTCCACCGTTAGCAATGGCCACTACAATATCGAAAGTTTCCTCAAATTCGATATTGATAAAACGCTCCATCACTTCCGAAAAACTTTTCTGATTCATATTGTAAAGTTGGAATTAATAAAAAGTTGCGGGATATTGATCAGGCTTTGGCTAGTGATTTCAACAGCAGATAACCACCAATCAATTGGATAATCATACCCGGGAAACCGATTTTGAAATCTTGCATTGCCAATTCAAAGTTGCCCAACATCATCCATTCGATAGCACTTCCAACGAATTGGTAAGCCAGTATTGACAACAAAATTGCCACCAAGCTCACTTTTCCAAAATAACGTGCAGCTGATGCAGCGGCAATGGCTAACAAGCTGGACTTAATCATTATAATTGGTAAAAATGCAATGATTGGCATACCAAAAAGCAAACTATTTAGCAAAGGAGAGAAAATTGCAGTAAGCAAGCCTACCTTGATTCCATACTTATAAGCAGCTATAAGTGTAAAAAAGTAAATAGGCAAGAAGGTTGGACCACCATTGGGGATGGCATGAAAAAGCTGCGGAAGCAACAAATTGCCTGCAATAAAGATTGTTGCAAAAGCATAAGTTTTAACCGATTTGAAATCGTAAGCGTAAAGTTGAGCTGTACTGGCCATAATTTTGAGGATTAAATAATTACAAATTAAATGATTATTAAAGACTTCTGAAATATGATAAAATGATGTAACCCTAAGTTCTGGTTACATAAAATTCATATCAGCTTACTTCAAACCACAAATTTAATTAAATATCCGTGATGGCATGCTCTTTTTATGCTTTTTTCAGCAATATCTCCCTTGTAATAGCTACAAGAGGAGAAAAAACAGCAAAACATACTGGAATCTGAATTCAGTTTGATGAATATTGTTGATTATTGTTGAGTGGGGTTTAGTTTAATTGCAATATCTCCTACATCCACCATATCGCCTTGTCGATCCTCTTTTATATAGAATTCTTGAGAAACCGATTTACTATTGATTTTTTCAAGCTGCAATTTATCAACTTCAATTCTATACTTACCCGGTGCTAAACCCATAAAAGAGAAGAAACCGTCTGATTCGGTCATCACCTGAGCAACACGTTTTTGAGATTGATTGTAAATATTGACAAGAATTCGACCCATACCCGAGCCGTTTTCGTTGATTACAACAGCACTCACCTCACCTACAGGCTGTATAGGAACATAAATCTTTTTAAACTGATTAGGGTCGGTAACAACTTGCAAGTTTTTATTTTTGATACGCCAAGCAACATTCTCCAGACTCGTTTCATCCAACACAAGATTGTATTCAACAAAAGGTTCGAGACCAATTATACGGATAATAGAATCCTTAAAGTTTCCTATTACTTGCCCACCGGTGCATCGTACATTCATTTTTTCAACTAGCACTTCATTCGCATCAAACTTATTGTTGTGGTTTATGTCGATAAATGGAATAATTGAGATTCCGCTTCTGCCTACGGCATTCTGACGGTCGAGATAGATGAAATTATTTCCACTTCCAAAAGCTAAACTACCACGAACACTCTCTGAAAACTGTTTTTGTTTACTTGAAAAAACAGAAGATGCGTAAGTTGACATAAACGAGAACTCATATCTTAACGAGAGATTCAAACTTTGATAATTGGAATAGGTGCTGTTTTCGTAGGCAACATTCAAATATCCTTTGCTGAAGATCTGCTTTTCCATCTCTACTTTAAATGATTTTACTTTCATCTCGGAGTAACTATACTGACTATTAAATCTTAAATTCAAACCAGTATTTATTCTATAACCCAATGCTAAATTGGAATAAATATTAGTTGAACCCACATCTGTCCAATTTGCAAAACTACCTAACGAAACATTTAGTTTAGCCACATTGATATTCATTGAAAATTCAGCACTACTTACCTTGAAATTCGGATATACAAATTGTCTGAACCCAGATTTCGTGTAAAATTGAGTTTTGAACAACCGAAAGGGGACAGTTAAGTTGGCTATGCGTTCTTCGGAGTAATTATAGATAATAGCTCTTTGTCCCATTTTGTATTTTGTATAATTCAAATCGGCTGCAACACCTTTACCAAATGAATAATTTAGTGTTGATTTTAACCGAACATCATGCACATATTCAGCAGTTAAAATCATTTTAGGTATTGGCTGAAAACTAAAGGAAGCAAAAGGGAAGCCCGACTCAAGACCAACTGTGGAAGATAAATACTCATATCCAGCACCCAGAGTTAATCCTCTTGTTAAGCCATAATTAACTTCAGCGTGGCTAAACCTGGAACCTACCGAATCGAGCATAAATCCGGCAGTAACCCTATATTCAAATTCATTTTTGGGCAATAAATTATAAGGCATATATAATATTTTCTCCTCCGTATGCTCCTCGCCATTTAAGCCATAAAAACGAAGCATAATGTTGGACGAACCATAAACAATAGGTACAGTAAAACTGAATGCTCCAGACGCATCAGCCTTAGTAAAATCGACTAAAACATTGTTGATATATAGTTCGATTGTCCAATCGGGGTTTGTCATTTCGGTTATAATGTACTCGCCCAATGCTTTACGTACGGTAGTTGGTGCATTGGTAATGCTAATACCATCTACTGGACTCAGGAGCGTAGAGATATTTCTTCCGAATTGTCTACCAATTTGAACTTGCTTTGCCAATTTGGACTTAGTATTAATCCATCGCCATTGATATCTCTGCTGATTAATTATAAAACCGTATTTGTCTGAATAATTGAGTGCAATATCGGTCTGACCGCCAAAAACTTCCGCACCAACTCCCAAATTAATTCTATTTTCACCCAAGCCATTTGAAAACTGACTTCCAGAATACGACCAATCGATCATACCTGATTTAAACCAATGATAATCTCTATTCAATACCGTATCGGCTACAAAATTATCATTTGAGTTTCTTATACTTTTACGGGCAAGTTCCAAGCGTTCAATTCTCAACACAGGAAGTTCGTAATCAGCTTTGAAAGTAGCAGTTAAATTGCGAAAATTAAAATCGACATGAAAACCAAAAACAGAATTGAAAATCTTACGGCTTAAGAACACAGTACCCATATCAAACAAAAAATCCTTTTCGGTAAGTACGTGTTCTATATTGTTGTATATTAGTTTTTTATTAATTAGGTCTATACTGTATGGTCTTTTATTTTCCTCCAAAAAGCCATTAACAATACTACCATCAGTTGAAGTATTTATCTGAATTTTCAAGAATCTGAATATATCGTCGAGAGGCAAAAATATATCTTCATTTTTATAGTTATAGATACTCGAAAAACTATAATTTCCTATTTTATCAAATTGGATATTAATAGAAACAGATTCCAAGTCAAGATTATTTTCAGCCTTATTTTGGGCAAAAAGAATCGTATTGACAAATAAAATGATGGATAGAATTAGATATTTTCGAATAACAGTTCGCAATGTATCAGGAATATATTTCATTACTGCTGTATAAAGGTCAAAACAAAGGAACCAGTATATACTCCCGCGGGGTTAGAAGTCATAGGCCCAACATGTAATGTTCCACCCACTTGGATAAGATGAATATCATCGCAGCCCAAATTAGAAGTAAAGACAGAACCACTTGAACCAAAATTGGTAGGACCTAAATCCAAAATCAACTTTCCTCCATTAGAGCCTATAAGTTCTATAGATGATATGTAATTAACTAGAACCGATCTGCCAGCACACAGTTTCAGCTCAAAAATAGCCTGATGAGGCATATTTCCAGAGTTTATTAATACCGCTTGCCCTGTGGATGAACGTGTTCCATTTGGAGAGACAATTACTGTACCTCCAGCTGAACCTGAAATAACGGATAATTCACCAAAATATAAGGTTTGAGTTGCAGACACCACAATACTACGGTTAGGCAGGTCAGGTTGAGCCACAACAGTAGATACAACCATGCAACAAAAAAATATTAACAAGAACATGTGTCGTTCAAAAATTTGAGTCATATAGGCTGAATATGAAATGTAGAAGAACAAATTGACAATAAAGCTATTGGCTTAAAGTTCGCAACTAATTACAATATACTTCTCACTTATTTCTTGGGGTTGAGTATATATTCTGTTTGGGTAATCTCTGTACTACCCTCGGTATTTGGTTTTGAGAAAGTCAGTATCAACTTTCCAGTTGGCTTGCTGACCAGCTCTTTGGATCGGAGTGAAATAGTATAATTGCGTTTAGCAATTTCCGAATAAACTCCTATCCCATTAGCCTGTGCCAAAGCTGTTAGTTTTCCTGATTCAGGAAGGAAACCTACCGAGAAATCCCCATAAATTGACATATTTCCGGTTCTATTCATATCGAGGGATATCTTTGACAAAGAATCATTTACAACAGCAAGTACTATATTTGAAAATTTTAAATCTGATTTTAGATTTCCATTTCTT
>JBBSCW010000222.1:0-5919 GCA_038249855.1 Bacteroidales bacterium | reverse complement strand
CGTTATGGGCAAGTTTAAAACACCTCACGAATGCTAAGACACTCTATCCTATTAATACTTTTGACAACGGTTTTATGGGCTAAGTGCCAAAGCCCCAAAAGTTCTTTCGGGACTTTAATAATTGGATTTCAATATGGCGACGAAGCAATGTCATATGAAGAACTTCATTTTAAAAAAATTGGCGACAAGATTATCGGATGCATTTCTCATCCTAACACAGACAAAGTACTTTTATCTGATGTCGAGTTAAATATATCTCAAACAAAAGCTATAGACACTTTTTTATCCCTAACGGAAAAATTCAAGAAGACACCTTGTGAAGAAAGAAATGTAAGCTCATATGTTCAATACTACACGGTAATCAAGGATAGAGACACTACAAAAATATATCGATTTTGCGACTGGCAAAACTTGACATTTTTTAGAATAAAGCAACAAATTTTTGGGACTTACTTAAAGTCACTTGATATAAAGAAAGCAACTAAAAGTTCAGAATATTTTCAGGTCTTTAAAGGGAAATGGAAAGAGAGCACCCCATTAGACAAATTGTCTTTGACATCAGTGTGTGACTTGACTAAAATAAGACAGGATACAGTTATAAACGATTACATCGAATTTATAAGTCCTACCAAACTTGTGCTTCATAGAAAAAATAGAAACGTATATTATAATTACAACTTTCAATTCAGCGGACAAAATTCATACCTTGAATTAGACGCATATCAAAACGGTAAAGAATTTATTTACGGACATAGCTTCATAATAATTCAGTCAAATAATAACGTAATGAAACTGTCACGGGGCTTTCCGTGAGCAAACCTGCCCATAACATTGGTATTGCTGCAAGTGTGGCTGGACGTTGAAACTTCAACTGTTTGCATCGCTGTACTTTTGTTCCAGCAGACGAGTTTCAATTTGGCTTTTTGTTGTTAACTTCAACTTTATAATTTCAATTGGGCAGCGGTTCCGGGCTGGACGAGCAATGAATTCCACACCTGCAGCAATACCTGTCCGTTGAGCGCAATATGAAGAAACTTTTGCTATAACATAACCGTATGTTTTGAAATTAACACAATTGTAATTAAATGATTGAAATACCTAAACCAAAACGAGCATATATCGGACTGATTTTTATGACAGTAATTATTGGGTTATCCTTTATTTTCGTTAAAAAAGGCTTAAAACATTCAAGTGCTATTGACCTACTCGCACATCGATTTACAGCTGGAGCAATTATAATTGTAATTTTAGGAATCTTCGGTTTTTTGAAATTTTCTGCATTGAGTTGGGCTAAAGTAGGTTTATTGCTTTTGCTTTCACTTTTCTTTCCATTATTATTTTTTACGTTTCAAACATTTGGAATGGAATATAGTTCTGCAAGCAATGCAGGAATTGTATCTGCCACAATACCAATAATTACTTTAATTATTGCACGAATTTTTCTCAAAGAAAGAACAACCCTTGTTCAAAAAACAGGAGTTTTTTTATCTGTTTTAGGGATCGGTTATATACTTTTTCAGGCAGGTAATCTTTCTGAAAGTACATCTTTAAATGGAACTTTGTTATTGTTCTTATCTGTACTGTCGATAGTTGTCTATTACACATTGGGTAAAAAAATTAGTCTAGAATTTTCCACTGTTGAAATTACCTTTTGGATGACAATTCTCGCTTTCATAATATTTAACTCGTGGAGTATAATTAGTCACTTGCAGACGGATACTCTAAATGATTTTTTTTTACCACTTACCAATAGTGAATTTGCATGGTCGGTTTTATATTTAGGCATCTTGTCTTCAGTCCTCACATCTTTTTTAACTGTTTTCGCCTTAAGCGTAATTCCTGCCTCACAGATAGCTGTATTTAACAATTTAAGTCCAATCATTGCAATTCTAGGTGGTGTATTGATTTTAGACGAAACATTGCACACTTACCAAATAATAGGTGGAATTTTAGTTGTTTTAGGTGTCGCAATGACACAAATTTTTAAAAGAACAAAAAAATCATAAATCTCCAAATATTAAATTATGCCAAAAATATCAAGAATTAAACCAGTCCATATTGAAAAAGACAAATGGATTAAAAAACAAAATCCGCCAAAAGGTGTGTTTGAAGGCAATCATTACGGAGTGAAATGTGTCATTATTAGATACTCTGTTGACGGTATTGGCGAAGGGCCCAATATGCACGTTCATCCTTATGACGAAGTTTTTCATATTATAAAAGGAACAGCCAAATTTACAGTTGGTGATGAAACATTTATCGCAAAAGAAGGAGCGATTGTTATTGGTCCTGCAAATATTCCACATACTTATAAAAATGCTGGTCCCGGAAGATTGGATTCTGTTGATATACATCTTACAGATGAATGGATACAATATGATTTGCCACGTGAAGGAGAAAAATTGAGTGCAGCAGGATTAGAAGAGTAGTCGAAACGAAATAAACTCGGGATGTAATACCGCGCACAACAATGTATATAAAAAATAGGCGAAATAGTAATAAACTCAAAGTTCTTGGCTATTAGCAAATATTGTGCTTAACAGAAAGTTTGGAGCTTCAAAATCGCCTACTTTTCAAATACTAACCGTTGGCGGTCATTGTGGAGATTCCGTGGTGGTTGTCCACTTTATTTCGTTTATCAGTGATCACAATTTTTCGCGGTGCTTAGCAATTCATTTCGCAATAATTTGACCATTGTGGACTTTGATATTCAGACATTTATATAAGAATTCTAATTATTGGTCGTTAACTATCTGTCACTGATCACACCGTCACGAAATGAAGTGATCAATAGTAGCGAAATCTCCAGTCATAGGTCACTTATGATTTAAAAAATAGTTTTTATACTCCTGGAATCTTTTTGTTTTCTGCAGCTAAAATTGCAACCTGCAAAATTCTTTTTTGTCTTGTTTCACTACCTTTTGCTAATTTGATGTAGCGTAAAATAAAACGTTTATTTGAAGGCGAAAATGCCTCAAAATATTGACTTGCCGATTTATGTTTCTTCAAAGCATTATGTAAATCTTCCGGGATTACTAAATTATCAACGTCATCCATAAAATTCCACAGTCCACTTTCTTTTGATGCAATAACTGAATTTATACCCGATTGATGCAGCAATCCTTCTTGTTGCAATTTGACAAATCTTACTTTATAGGTTCGTGCCCAATGTTCTACTTTTCTTGGCGAAATGAGTTGCATTGTTTTCTTATCGTCTAATTTTCTTCTTATACCATCAATCCATCCAAAGCAAAGTAATTGATCTAAAACCTCTTGAATGGATACGTATTTTTCTATCGTTTCTTTTTTATAAGTAACCAACCAAATACTTTCTTTTTGTTCATGATTTTTTATTAACCATTCACGGAGTTCTACAGAAGAAGTAACTTCGATTTGATCAAAATTTTCGGTTTTAGTCATTTGTTTTCAATCATTCTTTAATTAACTCACTTATTCCAAAACCACTCCTTTCAAACTATTCAAACGTATCGTACTTTGTATTATTTTTAGTTTAATATCATTTATAGCAATTTTAGCATACAATAAAGCCGTTTGGGTGTCTCGCAAATCAAGATTAGTTGCTTGACCATTGTAATAACGATCTTGAGTGCGGTTGAAGGTTTCTTGGAAAGTAGCAAGATTTGTAGTTTCCCGCACCAATTGTTTTTCTAATATATTCAACCATTTTAATTCTTGATAAGCTGCGGTTACGATCTGTTCTTAACTGTCATTTACCGTAAGTTCTTGTTTTTCTACATTTATTTTTGCGTTAAATACGTCTTTTCGATTTTTGCCACCGTTAAATACATTCAATCGCACTGATCCTCCTACTACAAAGCCCAGATTTTGAATTTCGGCTAATTGTTGAATGTCGTTTCTTTGATCGAAATACCCGTAATTGGCAAAAAGGTTCATCTTTGGGAGATACTCCGATCGCGCCAATCCTATTTGATTATTTGCAAGAACAAGACCTTGTTTTGCGAGTTGAATTGCTAATTTGTTACTTTTTACTTGCTCTATAACGTTCGTTGCTTCTATGTTTTTTGGTAAAGTATAATTTACATTTACTCGATAAGATGTGGAGATTCCGTGGTGGTTGTCCACTTTATTTCGTCTATCAGTGATCACAATTTTTCGAGGTGCTTAGCAATTCATTTCGCAATAATTTGACCATTGTGGACTTTGATATTCAGTAATTTATATAAGAATTCTAATTATTGGTCGTTAACTATCTTTCACTGATCACACCGTCACGAAATAAAGTGATCAATAATAGCGAAATCTCCAGTCAATATCATTTTTAATTTCACTTGGTTCAAATATTCCAATGAATTGCAATCTATCGAATTATCTGTCAGCAATGGAACGAATGTCACCCTTGAATCCTTGGCCCCCGCCTATCAAAGTGACGCCCTTTCCTATTCTAAAGATAATGCCGAGCTCAGTTAATTCAACCAGTCGTTGGTAACCTGTAATTTTTTTTGATCAGCACGCAAGCAAATTTTCTTTACCGGACTTTACAGATTGTCATCTCAACGTATCCCAAACAATTTATTTGATCGGAATAACCAAATCGTTTCCATCTTCATTTTATTTGGTATTCCTAATGATTGGTAAGCTTGCCAATGATTGAATCTAAGGATGTCGTCAACTTGTCAAGTGCGCCACCTACTGCTTGGTCATGTGTATCGGCCTGATTTATAACAGCTACGGGCTGGCGGCCCTCCAAACGTGCTTCAATCATACAACGCATAGCGTTCAATCCGTTTTTATTTCCATCCTCATCCGAAAGATGAACTTCAATACGAGTGATCTGATGGCTATACCTGCTTAATTCGTCTTCTATCTGAGCTATGTAAGGAGCAGTAAATTCCTCGTTTCCGTTTATGTTTGTATCTGTATTAAATTGAATCGTCATATTTTATATTTTAAAGTTATAATTATAGTTCAATAGCGAAATATGGCTGCAAGCCCAGTGTTCGCAGGCATTTGCTCTTTGGGTACAATCATTACCGAGCCACCCATTTTAGTTACTAATTCACCTACATCATCCAACTGATCATCTAATACAGGTTGAGTTACATCAGTCATTTTAAATGTGCCTGTTTTATTTCTCAGCCTGCTGGCGATAACGCGATGTGATTCAACAAGGAGTACGTCCACTCTACCAGCTTCCGCTGCTTCGATCACCTCATCAATATGATCGCTGCCCAACCCACCAGCCTTTGCCTTATTAAATTTTGCTATTAGCGTCTCCAGCTTTTCTGCATATACCGGATGCATCGCTTCCCAAGATACCTTTGCCAAGTTTTCAATTGAAATAGAGTGAGGATTGATTTCAATTCCTTTGGGCACCACGAATGGATTTTTATTTACCTGATTAAAAAGATTATGGTGCTCGGGCAACGCTGCCAGTAGTACCGGCAAAGCACCTTGCTTAGAATAGCGGTCATAAACCGATGCAGCGACCACACGAAAAAATCGTTCAGCATCATTATCCACTTCATCTTTTTTACCTCCCTGCCCATGATGCATGGTATTGCTTTCGCCACCCACACCGCCATAGGAGGCTACGGTAGAATGTTTCTCGGTCAACTCCTCCCCCAACGTTTCTTCAATTGTTTTTGGAAAATCATCCGGCAGGTTGATTTCAACAAGCGAATGTCGATTACCTTCAAAAAGATGGACAGCATCTAGGGATAACGCCAGCACCTGATAACGATCTGCCGATTGCAAAAAATGCCGAAGCGGCTTGGTGTGAAAGCTATCTGACACAATCGCCAGCTCCTCAACAGGCATGTGTAAACGAATCACTTCAAAACGTCCGGGGGAAACTAGAACAGCAAGACCATCGCTGGTATGGTTCCAGAATTCACTATTACTGGCAAGGGTTTCGAAAGGTTCAAGTAATTTATGAAT
>JBBSCW010000221.1:0-5925 GCA_038249855.1 Bacteroidales bacterium | reverse complement strand
ATTCCTGGCTATGCAGCTTTAAGTGCAACAACTACTATACAGTTGCCTACTGTCATTGATTCGGTGATTTATACCGATTTAGCTGAGCGTGGCGAAGAGGGCGAAAAAATATCATCGGTTCAATTCCGTATTCAAAATGATGTGGGTTCTTTGAAATTTTGGGAATTGAAACTTAAAATAAGAAGTGCAGGCACTCATTATGACTATGATTTAGGTGATTGGAGCGATTCTCCTTATGAGAGTAATGCTTACATCTATATTAAACCCGAACAGAATCCAGTATTTTTGTATGAGCCTAATCCATTGGAAATTTTCAGTAACAAGAAAATAACAAAGGATAGCCATTGGGTGAAATTTTATATAAACTCACGCTATAATGGTTTCAGCAGTAGTAGGAGGGATACTGCTTTTATAGAGTTGCAGAATATTGATGCATCCTTTTATACATATCAAAAACAATTTTATATTTACCAATCGTCAGGGCAGCCGACATTAGGTAGTTCGATGCAGAATTACAATTTATATACGAATGTAAAGAATGGGTTGGGCTTATTTACAGGCACGTCCACTACAAGAAAAGACATACCAATGATAAAGAAAACCAATCAATAATGCGTAATATGAGATCATTGATAATTTTTGTAAATCTATTCGTCTTATTAACAATTTCAATACAAGCCGCTCAAATATCTGGATTTGTACGTGACGCTCAGTCAGGTGAAGTATTGATTGGAGCCAATGTATGGGAGAAAAATCAGAATGCAGGAACGAGCACTGATAATCGTGGTTATTTTAGCATCAAAGTAAATGCTCCTTGCTTACTAACGGTTTCGTATATTGGGTATCAAACTCAAAACATAAGTATTCAAGCAACTGGGGATAGTTTAATCAGTGTAAAACTGCTAATAGAAAACAAGTTACAAGAAGTTACGGTAACTGTAGTGCGTGAGAAAAACTTTGATGTTACGCGTTTGTCCGCCAAAGAATTATTGCGAATACCAACGATAGGTGGTAAACCTGATGTGATTAAAGCCCTGCAATTACTGCCAGGAGTGCAAACGCAATCGGAAGGAATGAGTCTGATGCTGGTGCGTGGTGGCGAACCAGGACAAAATCAGTATTTGTTGGACAATGTGCCGCTGATTTATGTAAATCACTTGGGTGGAATGATGTCAGTATTCAATCCTGATATGATTAATTCAGTAGATTTTTACAAAGGTAATTTCCCTGCCCGACATGGTGGAAAACTGTCATCTATTGTAGATATTACCCAGCGTGAAGGGGATGTTTCTAAACATCAAAGCTCATTTAGTTTAGGTTTGACCGATGCTTCGTTTAGTTTTGAAGGACCATTGGCAAAAAAAAAAATGAGCTATATAGTTACTGCTCGTAAAACTTTAATTGATGGTTTAATGGCTGGGGTGAGCACAATTGTACAAGAAAATGATGCTATAGTGGCTTACGGATTTCATGATATCAATGCTAAACTAAGTTGGAAGCCAAACGAGAGGAATAATTTAAGTCTTAATCTTTATCAGGGCGATGATTATCTGAATTTCTGGACTAAACCTTGGAAAATGAAAAACGACGAAAAAAGCCATATCAATCAACAGTGGGGAAACTGGTTGGTGTCGGGACGTTGGAATCGTGTATTTAATTCAAAACTTTATGCCGAGAATATTATTTCATATAGTCGTTATCGGAATAAATCAGGGCATAAATATAGCTATAAAGAAGAGGAAGTAAATAAGCAAATTGAATACCTGAATCGATCTTCAGTCAATGATTTATCATTCCGAACTTCATGGAAATACTCTTTCTTGAAAAACTGGAATATAGACTTTGGGGGTCATGCAGGTTATCTGGTTTATGAACCCAACTATAATTACCTGTCCACCTCATCCACTCCTAGTATTGGAAATACCTACCGTTCGATAGAGTCAGCCGTTTATATCGACAATAAAATACAGTTGTTTCGGGGTTTATTGTTTCAACCATCGATTCGATTAAGTAATTTCTCGAACAATGGAGATAATTTTTTGGAATTAGAACCCCGTGTTAATTTGTCGTATAATTTAAACAGCAATCACAGCCTGAATATTAATTATATGCGCGTAAGCCAGAGTTCACATTTGATTTTTGCTCAGACCGAACTGCTTAAACGAGAAGTGTGGCTTCCGGCTACTTCGGTTTTACTGCCTGAAATATCCAATCAACTTTCTGCGTCTTGGAATGGTAGCTTTGCCGAAGGAAAATACAGTGCTGAAAGCAATGTGTATTATAAAAAAATGGAGCATTTAGTTTCACTCAAAGAGGGTTACGAAAATATGATAGGCATTACTGGTATCGAAAATAAAGTTGAAACCGAAGGCAAAGGCATTGCTTATGGTGCTGAATTTATGTTGAAGAAAAATAGTGGAAAATGGACAGGCTCGCTATCCTATGCATGGTCGTACGCCGACCGTACTTTTGCCAATATCAATGGCGGCAAAACCTATGAGTTCGACTATAACCGCCCGCACAGTTTTACATTGAACCTCAACCGCGACTTGGGTAAAAACTGGGACATGAGTGCCGTATGGATATTGCAAAGTGGAACAGCTTATACGCCAGCTTTAGGAAAATACTTCGCATTGAACCCCGAGTCTGGTAAAACTGATGTGGAAATTTTATATGGAGCAAAAAACTCCGATCGTATGCAGCCTTATCACCGCTTGGATGTGGGATTTAATCATACTATTATTACCAAACGAGGCAGCAAAGCGGTTTGGACTTATTCCATTTACAATGCCTATAACCACATCAACCCATTCGGCTATTATTACGATAATGATAATAACCTTAAAAATATGACTTCTTATAACCGCCCGTTACAACTCTACAAAATGGGTATTTTCCCAATTATACCAAGTATATCGTATAAATTATATTTCGATTACAGCCCGAAACCAAAATCGAAAGAAAAGAAAGAAAAGAAAAAGTTTAATTGGTTGTATTTGTGAAAATTAGAAGGACTCCCGCTGCCACACGATTGTATCGTGTTGGCAGGTAGGAATAGAAATATTGGATATTGTGTTGATTTAATTTCCTAACCACACGATGCAATCGTGCGGCAGCGGGGGGTGGTGCTACCGATTTTTTTTAGATTCTTGGTTGTTATTTATGCAAATTGATTGATATAGTTCCAATCCCTCATATTCTTTCTCAAATTCTATAATTTAATCCAAAATTATTAACAGTTTTGATTATATTTGCAAAAAAATTGTGTAGATATGGATTTGCAGCTAATATATCCCCATAGGCTGTTAGTATTGAGTTAGTAAGAAGATAATTATAATTCTAAAAAATAAATAAATTAAAATTCAAAAACATGAAAAAAACAACATTTATTATCATTGCATTCATAGCAAGTATTTGCCTATCGGCACATTCACAAACACACAAGTTAGACTTTAAAATTGGTTCGGGATTAGGATTTATGGGTAGTGGTGATTTAACTGCTTTATGCTTTGAAAATGAACTGAATTACAAATTAAACAATTATTTTTCGACTTCCGTAAGCTTAGGTTTAGGTAGGAGCATTGAGTACAAAACAGACCATAACGATTATTTACAAGGAAGTTTAAACTTATTCATTTCTCCTTTTAGAAATGATATGAGAAACAATTTTAAGATTGGGCTTGGGTATACTCTAATTAACGAATCAGTTACTTATTTATCTTCTTCATACTACTCTCCTAACACTTATACAAACGACTTTAAATATTATAGCGACATTATCAACGGATTTAATATGATAGTTGAAAATGAATACAAAATCACGTCAAGATTTTTAGTAGGAGCTAAACTATTTGTGACTGGAGGCATTGATGAAGGTGGCATTGTAAGCGGAGGAATGATAAAATTAGGAATTGTATTATAAAGTCAATTGAACTTTTACAATACGAACAGATAACGAAAATTGGAAGAACTAAAATAATTAACAATCAATTCAAGTAAATACAAAATTTAAAGTCATGAGAAAATTTATTTCCTTTGCCGTAGTGCTATTTAGCATTTTATTAATGAGTGGATGTGCTAAGAGATACTACACACTCAATCCAGCTACAATTTCTTATTCAGCTTCAAACAATATGGAAGATATAAGCCTGAGTTACCGCTATGATGTTTTAAATGAAAAAGGTAATAATAAGATTTCAAAGAAAGAGAAAAAAAACAATATTAAGTTAGTTGCTGTAAGAATCACAAACAATACAGATAGAGTTATAAACATTGGTAACAATGCAATATTTTATAGCGGTAGTTCTATTGTTTACCCGATGGATGCAATTTCGATAAAGAATAAATTAAAACAATCTGTACCAAGTCATCTATTCTATTTACTTCTAACACCCCTAACATTTTCATTTAATGATTCGGGTTCAATTCCTGTTGGTTTAATACTTGGACCCGCAATAGCAGGAGGTAATATGTTAATGGCAGGTATTTCAAACAAAAAATTTTACGAAGAACTTTTGAGATATGACATTATGGGTATTGATATAAGAGCAGGTGAAACAGTGTATGGATTGGTTGGTTTTCAAAGTTTTTCTTATGATCCTTTGACAATAAAACTGCTGAAATAAGATGTCCCCAGCTGGCGCGGATTTGCAATCCGTGCCAAATCAAAGTATATAGAATCAACTGATTATAAATGGTTTGTATGGAATAGGTCGCAGACCTGCGCCAGCGGGGGCCAGCGGGGGTGGTAGGTTGGAATAGAAATATTGGATATTGTGTTGATTTAATTTCCTAACCACACGATGCAATCGTGCGGCAGCGGGGGAAAAGACGAGTCCTACATTTGGTTGTGGGGCTTTTTTTGTGTATAAAAGTTAAATCTTTCGGTATTGATAAAAAATAATTGATAAATAGTTTGGTAATTACGCAAAAATGCGTATTTTTGTGGTGTTGATTAAAAATAAACAAAGCGTTCTATGAAAAAACTATTTTTAGAGCAAAAACTCAAAGCTTTGGGCTGCAGTTTTCAAAGGGAAGGCGGAAATCACGAAATTTGGTGTTATGAAAATGGAAGGAATTTTCCAGTGCCACGACATTCGGATGTAAATGAAATAACCGCTAAATCGATGATTAAGAAAGCCACGGGAAATAGGAGGGTTTAAAACCCCTCCTTACTCTCAAAAATAATCAACAAAATAAATCAAATTATTTTCTAACCGGAGTTCGCTCCGAAAAACAGGAATGTTTTAGGGGCGAACTCTCATTGGACAACATCAAAAATGAAAAAATTAAAAGTAGATATTCTGGTTGTGAAAAACGAGATGGAAGGGTATGAATGTATTTGTGATTATCCTTTTACACATTTTGATTTGGGTGGAAATGGGCCTACTGTGAATGCTGCAAAAGCTGACTGCTTTACATTTTATGACGAAATGAAAAAAGAATATCCAACCGAACTGTTTCCTGAACTGGATGTGAACTGGACATACGATTTGCCAAGTTTTTTTAATCACTTCGACTTCCTGAATGCTACCAAAGTGGCGCATTATGCTGGTATGAGTCCATCGAATTTTAGGCATTATGTGGCAGGATCGAAGCCAGTAACTCAAAACCAACTTCTAAAAATAAAACAAGCATTTGAAAAAATGGCTAATGAGCTGCAAGAAAGCAGCCTTGTAATGTCGGTTTCGTAGTAGTTGGCTTTTTTTAATCAACAACAAGAGTAGAGCCTCACCGTTAAAAATGGTGGGGCTTTTTTTTGTTAATACTAATTTGAAACTTTTGTTTATATTCAGACATCCAATAGCCTCGCAAATTTAAGTGCGACAATTTATAAATACAATTGACAATTTACGAATATATTTATCTGATATAATGTAAGTTACATTTCGTAATAATGCACCGACATATTGCAATAATTGACAT
>JBBSCW010000220.1:0-5959 GCA_038249855.1 Bacteroidales bacterium | reverse complement strand
TATTCATTATGCTATCAATTTCGTATTTTGGAACATAAAAATTTTCCGGTTTTTGAATGCCCAGAGGAACAATGGATGCTATGCTTACTTGAGGGCTACTAACAATAACAGCACCTTTTTTGAGTGTAATAGCAATTACTCCATTGCCACCTTGCAAACCAAAAATTGCGGCATTTGCACCTTTGAAAACTTCAATATTCTCAATATCATTCACCATCAGTGTACTCAATTCGGATGATTCTTCCATTGTAAAACCATCCACAAGTATTGTTGGCGGACTAGAAGCTCCACGGATAGATATTTGATCGCCAATGACACTTATTCCAGCTAAAGTTGAGATTACGCCCAGCACACTCATACCTTGTAATTTCTCTAAATCTTTGGTTGTTATCTGACTGTCGCCCATGCCAGAATAAAACTCAGTGCCCGTATTTATGTCTTTTTTGTCGGCAGTAACTGTCAATTCCTGTAAATTATAAACCCGCATACCCCCTTCCATATAGTATTTGTTTTTACTTTGCATAAAATACTCTATGGCTTGCTCATCTTTATCAGGTTGCGATGGCGGAAAATAAGTACTTGCTTTGGGGAAAACATCAGGATCAGGAACAATCTCCACATCAGTTAAACCTTTGCGGCTCTTTTGTGCTTTCACAATAAAAGAAGTACTATCCTGAAACTCAATTCCATCAATTATGTAATTTCCAAGACTATCCGTTACCGTAGATTTATATAAATTACCTGACAAGGCATAAATATTACATTTCTTAGCCGGTTTCCCAATTAAATTTAGGACTTTTCCCGAAAATGTTTGACCAAGTTCAAGGTAATATGTTGGTTTTTTAAAATTTCCTTTTAGTATTTCTGATGTATTATAGCGTCGCCAACCTTGGGTCATCATTAATAAATCCAATTTCTGAACAGCAGAAATTTTATTATTTATAAAATAAGAACCAGGATTTTCGATATAGCCCTTTAAATCGGAGCTTAACAATAAATTACTCACAATATTATCCTCTAATGAATCCAATTTCACAAAATAGTTATCGGTAATACTTACTGAATAATTTCCACCTGATAAAGGTCTGGAAAATGTTGATATATTGAAATTTAGGTTTACCTCTTCTCTTTTTGAATAAAGATCTTTATCAGTTGTTAGATTTATAATTGGGCTTTTGGCAGGCAATTTAAAGAATAGTCTTTCACAAAGCGTATTTCCCACCGAGTCGATAACTGACATGGTAGAAATGCCGGCATCAAAAATTGAATCGTTTATTATCCCAAAGTTATTTTTCAACGGAATATGCAATATTGGATTGCCTTTTGTATGAATCAAAAGAAATAACTTACCTGAATATGAATTAGATATAAGTTCGTAAATAATCCTATTTCTTGAATTCAGTACATGTAGAGTCACTCCTTCGGAATGTGTAGTAGGTAATTCAAATCTTTTTTCAAGCCCATTTTCTGATTTGACAATAGCATAGTATTTTTCTCCAGGAGTAGTAACTAAGGAGAATTTACCTAAGCCATTGTATACAGTTTCAATGTCGCTGAGTTCTTCGCCTTTGGATGAATACACTTTTCCACTTACTTTCAACGATAAACCATTGAAAGCAATCGCTTTGAAAGCAATACTCTGTAAACCTTTATCCAATAAAGTACCACTTTCGGGGAAGAATTGAAGATCATAGTTTTTACTGAAATCAGGTAAAAACACATTGGCATTATATTTTAGTGAAGCATCTGATAGATTGATATTTACGTAGTTCGATTTGATATTCACCGTATCATAAGAAACCAAAAAAGTAACGAAGCCATCAGATGTACTCGTCTGCAACATTTTTTTTCTCGTTTTAGCAGTATTCCCAAGCGTAATTTGAAATCTTTTACCTCCAATAGCTTGAAATGATTCATCGGTGAATTTCATTTTTACTTCCACCTTTCCATCATTTCTAAGCGCAAAAGTTGTTTTAGAATTTACTGAATTGTCAATGCGATTACCGATAACAATTCTCTTATTGAAAAAGAAATCTGTTGCGTTATTTTGCATCCAATGCGTATAAGCACGTATATTGTAGTCGCCAGAAGCTAAATCAGGCTTTAATTTGAGATAGCCTGAAAAACCTGTTGAATCCTTTTTCAACTTCACTCTATAAATTACTGAATCCAACCGATTTAGCAACTCTACATAAAGATAGTTGCTGTATGCAGTCGGCGTATTGTCGGTGGCATTTACCAAATAAGCCCTGAACCATATATTTTCACCGGCGCTATAATATGGTTTATCAGTGTGCAAATACACTTTTTCTTCCAGCGTATTTCGTTGATATTTACTAAACTGTGAAGTAACCAAGTCTTTGAATGATGTGGAATTTACATCAGCGGCAGAGAGTGAATGGGAGAGAAATAGAGTAATAAATATAATCAGATGTGTGTTTTTCATTCAAATTTTGGTTCACATTTATTTAACGAACATAATAGCCACAAAAATAGACTAAATAGATTGTAAAAGGATTAATCAAACTCAATAATATACTTCGATTTATATTTATTTTTCAATTCCAAAACTTATCAAAATGTTTCAAAAAGTTAAACCAATATCCTAAACCGTTCAATTTGAATTATAATTTTGTATCTTTGATTCCTTATTTTGCAACGAGATGAAAAATAAATATTTAAGAATACTATTGTATGGTTTAGGAGTTTTTGTGGTTTTCATTACCATAGCTCTTATATTGAAGCGTACGACGAACCAAGTTCCTACAGAAGATGAGATCTTCGGATTATTTACGAAAACAGATTTATTGCTTGGATTGGCAGTTGCTGTTGCTGTAACATTCTCGCATGAGAAAAAGAAAAGTTTGAAGTAAGCACAAAAGGTCTTACTATTTGAAGCTGATTTAAAATTACGACTGAAGTGGTTGAAACTAAAAAATATATTATCCAATTTTTATTGGGCGAACATATTCCGTCCGAAATAACTGAACAAATCGGCTACACAAGCGATGAAAGTGAATTTGACAAGTACAAATTAGTTATTTATCCTTCTTCATTTTTCGACAAAGAGGTATACGGAAATCCCATCTCTTTGCCCACCTTGCCTTTAAAAATTTGGGAAGAAGTTCCAATTCTATTTGGAGAACCCAACATTGAAATAAAGGGAAATACCAAAATTATATATGCTGACTTGGTAGCGAGTAGCTATTTCTTGATTTCGAGATACGAAGAGATGGTTCGTAATAATGTAAGAGATGTGTATGGTCGATTTCCAGGAAAAGAATCACTCCCTTACAGAGCAGGTTTTATCGATCGGCCTTTGGTAGATCAATATGGGCGAATCCTACGCGAACATTTGCGTGAAATTGGGTTAGATGTCCCCGAACCTCCTCATCAAATCAGCAAAGTCTATCTAACGCACGATGTGGATCAGATTTCACATTTTAGGAGCATTAGAGGGTTAGCAGGTGGCATGTTAAGGGGTTTAAAGCGTCCGAAGGAGGCACAAAAGGCATTGAGAAGCTTTTTTGGCGGTCTGCAATTCGATCCTTGGTATACTTTTCCGTATTTATTTAATCTCGACACCAAGTTACGCAGCAAAATGGGAGAAGAACGATGTGAGATTATTGCATTTATACGAAGTGGGGGTAGTAAATATAAACAAGATAAACCTTTCGTGAACTTACTACATCCAGATTATAAAACGCTTCTAAATTATTGCAAGCGAAAAAAAATTAGCATTGGTTTACATTCGAGTTTTGAAGTTGGAATCCACCCAAATAGGGTTAATAATGAGAAACGAAAATTAGAGAAAACGATAAAGCAAACTACGAATTACAATCGAAATCATTTTTTGTGCAGCCGCGAACCTGAGGATATGCTTATGTTGATAGGTGCTGGAATTACCGATGATTTTACGATGGGATATGCCGATATGGCTGGTTTTAGATTGGGCACGTGCAGGGCTGTCAAGTATATCAATCTATCGAATCGTCAGATTACATCGCTCAATTTACATCCGCTACCAGTGATGGATAGATCGCTTGATGACAAGCGGTATATGTATATGAATGCTAACCAAGCCGATCAGTATTGTACGCAACTAATCGACACTGTCGAAAGCTACAACGGTGAAATTGCCTTCCTTTGGCACAATAATACCGTTGAAAAAACCTCAGTATCCTACCATCGTAAACTTTACAAAGATTTGATTAATTACTTGCTGGAAAAATGAAAAAACGCGTAGTAATTTCAGTCTCAAACGATATAAGTACTGACCAACGGGTACTGAAAGTCGCAAAAAGCTGCTATGAAAATGGTTACGATGTGCTGATTATAGGACGAATAAGATCTAACAGTAAAGATTTACAACTCCTCTACCCGCACAAAAGACTCAAATTACTGTTTGACACTTCATTTCTATTCTATGCTGAATTTAATATTCGGTTGTTTTTTCAACTACTTTTTTTAAAGTCCGATATATTATTAGCCAACGATACCGACACTTTGGTAGCTAACTTCTTGGTATCTAAACTTAAAAACAAGAAACTTATATTTGATGCTCACGAACTTTTCCCAGAAGTTCCTGAATTGCAGCACCGACCATTTGTAAAAAGAATTTGGGAACTTATCGAAAACTCAATCTTTCCTCATCTTCAATATTCATATACCGTTTGTGATTCGATAGCTGATTATTACAAACATAAGTATAATATCGACATGAAAGTTGTCAGAAATGTACCTTATTATGAGCAATATTCAGTTGATAACGTTGAAGTAAAATCTGAGAAAATCATTCTTTATCAAGGAGCTATCAATGTTGGGCGAGGACTTGAATGGGTAATCGATGCAATACCGTTGATTGATAATGCCAAGTTGGTAATCATTGGAGATGGTGATATCAAAAATGAACTTATAAAAAAAGTTGAACTTGCTAATTTAACACAACGAGTACTTTTCGTCGATAAAATGCTACCTGAACATTTAAAGGAATACACAAAACAAGCAACAATTGGACTTTGTCTGCTCGAAAATACTGGTTTGAGTTATTATTACTCCTTACCAAACCGCATTTTCGATTATATCCAAGCCCGAATACCGATATTGGCAACTTCATTTCCTGAAATTTCTAAAATAGTAGGGAATTACAAAACCGGAATACTAATTAATCACTACGAGCCTGAATATTTGGCTGACACAATCAACCAAATGCTCAAAAGCCCCTACCCTACTAATCATTTTAAAGAATTGGCTACACAATTCTGTTGGGAGAATGAACAAAAGATTCTTTTATCTATACTTGAATCCTAAAATTGTAAGGTTGAGTATTTATTGAAAAGGGTTATTGAATTCGTTAGTATAAATCTTATAAAAAGCCAGTTTTAAACTGCATCCTTTTCAACATAGCTAAAAGTTAGGCAAAGTTGAAAGGAATTTTAAAGTAAACATCCGACAATGGATAAAAAACAAGTTCTAGCTTATATCGGTCTTTTTATAATGGTCATTATCATAGGCTTATCATTTATTTTAGTGAAAATCGGACTAAGATATGCCAATGCCATGGACTTGTTAGCACATCGTTTTACGGCAGCAGCCTGTTCCATATTACTTTTATGGATATTTGGCGTCATTAAACTACCAGGTTTCAGCTTCAAAAAATTAAAGCCTTTACTCCTACTTTCTTTGTTTTATCCTTTGCTATTTTTTTCCCTACAAACCTTTGGTCTACAATATAGTTCAGCCTCCGAAGCTGGAATTATTTTTGCTACGACGCCTATTATAACATTGATTGTAGCCGGAATATTTCTCAAAGAAAAAACTACGCTCTTGCAAAAAATCGGTATTGTATTGTCGATTGCAGGGATTTTTTATATAATCTATTCTACGGGAAGTATTTCAGGAAGCACTAGTCCAATAGGCCTTCTGCTATTGATGTTGTCCGTATTTTCGCTGGTGACAT
>JBBSCW010000219.1:0-5981 GCA_038249855.1 Bacteroidales bacterium | reverse complement strand
CTATAGCATGGCTTCATCTCGAAGGAAACCAATGTTACAGACAACGACAATAAAATGACCGCCAAAATAGCCTGGGCTCATTTAAATGAATTCCCTGATTATTATACCAGACTATCGAAATTAGAGAATGAAGCACGCATATTCTGGAAGAAATAGATGATGTACATTATAACCATATTCTTAAAGTCATGTAATGGTTTAATTCAATTATACGCATAAATAAAGTCAATCAATTCAATAACTAAAAAACAAAACTCGAATGAAAACAAATAAAAATGAGGAGGAAACTTATCCGCAAATCGAAAGAGAAATTAATACCTTTCCCGATTATCCCATCTATCCTCCCCCTGATGATATCTACAATCAGGACAAAGAAGTTGATTTAGATCCCGAGCAACCTTCTAAAACTAAAGAAACGAATCAGACATCTGGTCAACTCAACGAAAAAGATTTTAGTGAAGATCCCACAGGTTCTGATTTGGATGTACCTGGTTCAGAATTAGATGACGAACAGGAAGTAATCGGAAACGAAGACGAAGAAAATAATTATTACAGTTTGGGCGGAGATAATCACAATGACCTTGATGAAAATAACGAAGTATAGTTACAAGTATTGAATAATTTACGATTTAAAAGAATAAATGAAAAAAATCAGCGCAAAGAAAACATTCTCTTTGTTCAAAACGGCTTTTATAAAATGGTTCGATCGTGATCCGTTTCGCGAAGGAGCTATTATAGCTTATAATTCCATATTTGCATTGCCTGGATTATTAGTAGTCGTAATTTCATTGGCTGGGTATTTCTTTGGTGCCGAAGCCGTGAGTGGACAGTTGCATAGGCAAATTGCTCACGCAATGGGCAACAGCACGGCCGATTCTATTCAAGAAATGGTTGTCATGTCCATGCGGATTCGTACCTCAGTGTTGACAACTATTATCGGTATTGGAACCATCATCTTCGGTGCTACAGCCGTATTTGTAGAGCTTCAAAAATCCTTGAATATCATTTGGGAAGTAAAAACTTCCGTTGCAAAATCGGGAATTTGGACAATTATGAAAACGCGTCTTTTTTCGTTCGGATTAATACTGTCCATCGCCTTTTTATTGCTTATTTCATTGGTTTTATCTTCCCTTCTTACAGCGCTTGGCATCTGGATTCAACAATATTGGTCTGAATCATTATTGGTGTTTTTCCAAATTTTCAATATAGTTTTGTCTATTGGAATCATTACCCTACTCTTTGGTTTGATGTTCAAAATAATTCCAGATGCTAAAGTAAAATGGAATTCAGTGTGGTTAGGAGCATTTGTAACATCTTTGTTATTCGTAATCGGAAAAACAGCACTTGGCTACTATTTTGGTACTGCCAATCCTGGTTCATTATACGGTGCAGCTGGCTCGATCATTCTTATTCTACTCTGGACTTCATACTCGTCCATGATTCTATTCTTTGGAGCAGAATTTACAAAAGTCTATTCCGATACCTACTTCGGTGATATTCCAGCTGACGAAAATGCAGTGAAAGCTAAAGGAAGGGTGAAATAAAGCATTAGATAATTTTTTGAAAATGTAATGTAGCTAATTGATAGCAAGTTGTGCTTGAGCTTATTAAAAAACAGTAATAATATTTAGATTGTTTTTAACCGAATAGGGCGTGGGCTTCTAACTTATCTAACCTTTCTAACTTCTCTAACTTTTCCAAAGTTCTAAACTTTGGAAAAGTTGGGAATTGGAAAAGTTGATAATACGACAATTAAAATAATTTCTGAAATTCCGATGATTAGTACAATTCAAATTTGTACATTTACACAAACAAAAAAGAATAATCATTAAAAACAGAAAGAATAAAAATCTCAACATATTGAAGTCATCTTGACTTTTTATTTATAGTAAATTTCTTGAGTAAGATAATCATAAAGGCTATGCAGAATATAAAACTTGACTCACTCAATCTTGATTTTAATCATAAACAAATAAAATAAAAATGCGAAAATTAATTTTGTTCTCCTTTGCTATTGCAATTATGATTCCACTGGTCATCCAATCATGCAAACCAAAAGGAAACGCATCTGAAAATAGCGTTAGTGAAATTCCTTTGGATAGTGCTCTTGTCGCTCCATTTTTCAACACTTATCCTGAACTGAAAAAATATGAAAAGGAGTTGGTTTCAATTTATCGAAACTATGATTTCCACTATATCTGGTTCGATGAAAAAGGTACGGTAGAATATGCTAGTTCTCTGTACAGCAAGTTTTTGAGTATTGAGGATGAAGGAATTTCATCAACCTTCCCCTATAAGTCAGAGATTATCGCTATTTTCAAAGATAATATAAAAAATGCGCGCAAACATCCAGAAGCGGAGTTGTTAATGACAAGCCTATACCTGTTTTATGTGGATGAGGTGTATAAAGGCATTGACCATAAAACCACGAAAAACATCGGATGGTTATTGCCACGAAAAAAGGTTGACTTTACAAGTTTGCTCGATTCTATGATCTCAGAACCGAAATTGCTGCAAGAAGACAGTCAGGTGTTGTTTAGTCAATACTATCAGTTACGTGACGCTTTGAAACGCTATCGAGATATTGAAAAAAATGGAGGATGGCTTCCTGTTGAGATTGAAGAGAATCATAAAGCATATAAACCCAATGATGCTGGAAAAGCGATTCAGCAAATCAGGGACCGATTGTTTATCACTGGTGATATTCATAATAATACCAAGAGTAATATTTACGATGCGGAACTAATGACTGGAGTCAAAACATTTCAGTCACGCAATGGCTATAAACCAGATTCTCTTATTTCAACTGAGCTTATTGAGGCAATGAATGTACCAGTGGGTAAATACATCAAAACTATTGCGGTCAATATGGAGCGCTGTCGCTGGATGTCACCTGAATCATTCAAGGCTGAGGAATTTATTTTCGTAAATATCCCTTCATACAGAATGACTTTCAGTAGGGGTGGCAAAATCGAATTTGATTCACCCGTAGTTGTGGGCGATGAAATGACAGAAACTGTCATTTTTGCAGGGAAAATGAGTTATATCGTATTTAGCCCATATTGGAATTTACCCCAATCAATTATTGAAAAAGATGTTAAGCCGGGGATGGAAAGGAATAAAAACTACCTGAAATCTCACAATATGGAATGGAACAATGGGCAAGTTCGTCAACTACCTGGGGTAAATAATTCGTTGGGTTTAGTAAAGTTTATGTTTCCCAACTCAAACGATATTTATCTTCATGATTCACCTGCTAAAAGTCTGTTCAATAAGGAAAATCGTGCGTTGAGCCATGGTTGCGTTCGTGTTGGAAAGGCAAGGGAACTAGCAAAATTGATTCTAAAAGACGATAAAGACTGGACTCCTGATAAAATTGATGCTGCCATGAATTCAGGGAAAGAAACTACCTTCACACTGAAGAGTAAAATACCTGTATATATCGCTTATTTTACAGCTTGGGTAGATGAGCAGGGTCAAATTAACTTCTATAATGATGTTTATGAGCGTGATGAAAGATTGGCCCAATTGCTTTTTAACACGAAATAAAGGAGGTCGGATAAAGTTTAGATAGAAGGTGGCTTCGGCAACTGAACTCCGTCAAAGTCATCATTCTATTGGAGTTTATATAAGTTGAATTTTATCGACCCCCAACCCCCAAATGGGGGAAAAAGAGTGATATTTGCATATTCTAAAAGTAATAATTCTGGTCTTAAAGCCCCCAATTGGGGGTTTGGGGGTCAAAAGCAAAATCAATAAAACTAAGCAATAATATTAAATATCCCAACTTATATAATGTCTATTTTTTGTGGATTACATCAATACATTTATAAAACCGCTTGGTATAGTGTTCTGAATCAAGCTGACTGATGGTTACTCCATAAGCTTTGCCTGAGGAAGAATGTATAAATTTAGATTTCATGCCATTTGCTTCACAGATAATGCCCACATGTCCAATTTGACTGCGATTGCGATAACCATAAAAAACTAAAATATCTCCCACCTTAAAATCGTTGGGTTCTTGCGCAGCTCCTAAATATTTATATTCTCTTGAAGCACGGGGAGAACGAATATTAAAATGATTATACACAAAAGAAACAAACCCTGAACAGTCGAATCCGGTAGGATCGAAACCTGCATAACGATAAGTTGTACCGAGGTAGTTTTTTGCAAAATCAATAACATCTGCTCTGTTAATATCAGTCACTCCTATAGCTTTATTCTCTACAGATAGCTGTTTCACAATGATTTGAGCTTGCAAACAATGTGTAAAAAGAAATAATATGGAAACAAAAGCGAGTCGATTCAGCATTTAAATGATTTAGAAGTTGGAAACTGATTTAGCATTTGATAGCTATGATTGAAGTAATACATAGTTTTGTAAAGCTTTCATTATCAACACAAAATTACAATTTTATTTCGACATTAAATCGATAAAAAGAAATAAATACTAGTTTTTCACCCTGAAAGTTCATATATTCAGTTTTGCTGATAATATTTAACTATCTCTCAAACGCCGCTGATACTAAGTGTTTACACGAAGTATCTGACCCAGAATTGATTAAATTGGTGCCATTGACAATTACTTTCAACAAAATGTGTTTACTATTTGATATAAACACTAACTTTGTAAAATGAAGAAATACGTTTTCTATCTCGTTTTATTTCTGCTTCCAATACAGAATTGGGCTGTTACAGAAATCCCGTTTCCTACCATTGAATTGAAAACCGATATCTATTCCATTTTGAATTTGTCACAATACGGTTTGTCACAGGAAGTATTTCAACTTGCTTTAACAGGCCACAATAAGCTTGAAGCTGCCGGTCGGCTTACGAATCCTCATATTTTAACTATTGTTGATTTCTCACAGACAAGTAAAAATAAGCGACTATATGTGATAGATTGCTTTAATCAAAAGCTTTTGTTCAATACTCTTGTAGCCCATGGTAGAAACACAGGTGATGAATATGCAAAGCATTTCTCAAACAAAACAGGCACACTGAAAAGCAGTCTTGGTTTTTATGTAACAAAAAATCATATAATGGGTTCTAAGGTAGGGTTTTCCCTTATCATTGAAGGTATTGAGAAAGGATTCAACGACAATGCAATAAGTCGTGAGATTATCATGCATGGCGCCAACTATGCTACCGAAGATTTTATCAGTAAGAACGGAAGGCTCGGAAGAAGTTATGGTTGCCCTTCACTACCGCCCAATCTCATTAAGCCGGTTGTTGAAACCATTGAGAATGGTTCATGTTTGTTTATTTATTATCCCGATCCCGTTTACCTCCGCACGTCTTCTTTAATTAGCTGAACAGGCCGAAAAAGCAAAATCTTGCCGAATAATTCCTTTTCAGCTTATAGAAGTATTTGTAAGAATATAATGTCGCATTTCTTCAATAATTATGGAATGCGGACGGAGTATTCCGACGTGCCGACAATCGGCTTTGGGAATTAAGCTGATAAAACGGATAATATTTAGACAGATTTAAACGAATTTAAGTCATGCAAGCATGACTTATAAGACAATGATTGATTGAAAATCATTTCGACTTGTCGAAATTCTTATCCGTTTTTTTATCCGCTAAATCAGTGTATATCCGTGTTCTATTCTTTTATTTAACTTATTATGAATATAGGACATTATTCCTTTCCAAGTACTTAAAATACTATTTACTACTTCAATCAGACAACTCGTGGTCTGAAAACCTCTTTTAGCTACCGATAAATGCGATAGTATTTCGATTCTTATTGTATCTTTGTCAAGTAATTGGTACAACATAGAAGGAAATGTTATTGTTGTTTTGTCGCAAACAAAACGTTCTCTTCTTCTAAATCGACTACATTAATTAAATAGCATGCTGGCTATCCTTCATCAATTTAATTTCTAAAAATATTATAACTATGAACATTCATGCACAAAAAATCAGTTTGGCAAAAATGATACTTGAAACAGACAATCTACTATATTGGAATCTGT
>JBBSCW010000218.1:0-5984 GCA_038249855.1 Bacteroidales bacterium | reverse complement strand
TATTAACTTTTAAAAAAATCAATTATTATGGTCGATTCACAAGTTGTCTTATGGGGACAAACAATTGCGTACACTTGTTATGCACTGGCTATCATTGCATTGATGGCGTGGTTTGGATACAAAATTACCCGACAAGGGAATGAGTACAAAGCACCGGTCAAATTGTTTTATTTTTTCGTATCGTTTCTAATTGTTGCAGGTGTTTCCTTACACATCATTACCTACAACACAATTCCTTGGACACCCATGGACTTGAACAGAGCTGAAATTAAGGCTGATAAAGTTTTTGAAATTAGCATTGCAAATCATGAATTTCAGTTACCTGCCGAAAAACTAATTATTAAAGTAGGTGAAAAAGCCATGTTCAATGTGTATTCCAAGGATTTAACTTACGGTTTTGGATTATTTCGCAAGGACAATTCTATGCTTTTTCAAATGCAAGTAGTTCCTGGACATTTAAACGACATTTTGTGGCAATTTAATAAACCAGGCGTTTATTCCATCCGTTCCACTGAATACTCAGGACCAAAAGGAGCACAAATGATTATTGAAAATGCAGTAGAAGTAATTGAGTAGAAAGTAATTAGTTTAAAACAAAATAAAGAATAAAATTATGAAATTCATAGATATATTTTTAAATGGCAACGAGGGACTGTTTAAACCCAAGAGTTTAACACCCATGCAAAAATTGATTTTGCGATTTGTAGTGGTTTCATTGGTCTATTATTTCTTCGCTTTGTTCGAGGGAATGATCATGCGTATTTTTCAGGTAGACCCTTCTATCCTACCCGCCGATCAGTACTTTGGCATACTCACTGCACATCCTTTGGTTGGTATTTTCGGTTCTACTTACTCATTGGTTTTTGGTGCTTTTTTGTTTTTAGTTCCCTATTTAATGAAAAAACCATTGTGGAGTTATAAATTAGGGAATTGGACCTACATTTTGATTGCCGTAGGAACAATGGTATTTTGGGTAGCCGGATTTTTAACTCATTATTCACCACTTTACACTTTATATTGGCCATTACCAGCTGATTTCACCCAATTTAATCCGCTTGGTGGAGCATTCTTTATTACAGGAATTGCCATAGTCATGGTTGGTACTGTATTTTTTGTAATTAATATCTTTGCTACAATTACGTACACACCAGCTGGTTGGGAAAAACAACCTGCAGGAGCATTAATTAAATCAGCATTGGGATTGGATGCTTTTTCTAATTTATTCAAGAAAAAAACTAAACAAAAAGAGCATTTGGTTTCTTTGCCCGTTGCTGCTGTTGCTCGTGGTACTGTGGATGTGGCTTTGAATGCTGGAATTATACTTTTTACAGGAGTTCTTATTTTAGTTTATATGGTGGCGCATCTTATGGGTTACGATTTGAAGAATTCTGCTGTTGATGCTTTGCTTTACAAAAACTGGTTTTGGTGGGGATTGGATTTGATTGCCGATGGATTGGTATTGATATTTGTGGCCGGTACTTGGTATTTATTAGCCATGCTTATTACAGGGAAACAATTGTTTATGCAGAATATCGCTCGTGCAGCCTTGTTGGTGGAGTTAGTAGTTTCGTGGACAGTATGGTCGCACCATTTAATGTCAGATCAAGCACAGCCAGGTATTTTGAAAATTCTTTCGGGCGAAATGGTAACTGCTTTTGAATTAATAACTCAGGGATTAGCATTCTTTATCACCCTCGTAACGCTTTGGAGTGCACGTCCATTAAAAATGACAAACCCTTTGAAATTCTTATTGGGTGGTTTATTAGGATTTGCTCTAGCAGTTCCTGCTGGTATTATGCAAGCCGACGTGGGTTTGAACCGAATTTTGCACAATACACAATGGATTGTTGGTCCTCACGTACACGTAGCTATTTTGGTGGGATTAACCATGACACTTTATTCGGCAGTTTATATTTTATTCCCAATTGTTACCAACGGAGCAAAATTCTACAGTCAGAAATTGGCTAATATTCATTTCTGGTTCCATTTGTTAGGAGGTATAGGTATGGGTGCTTTTATGGGAATGGCAGGACTCAACGGCATGCTTCGACGTACCATATATTATAACGGTGAATTCAATTTATACATGGTTTTGGCTGCGTTGTCGGGAACTTTGATGTTTATTGCATTCTTGGCATTCTTCTACAATATAGTGATGACATTAGGATTAAAAGGTGTTTTACAAATCTTTACTCCTTCAAAATTAGATGTGAACGACATCGTTCCGAAAACTACAGAATAAAAATATTGATTTTTCAATGAAAGGCTGTTGCATTATTGCAACAGCCTTTTTTAACGCTTTTATATGGTGTAATTTAGAAATAATTGGATAGCCTTTCATACCCACAATTCAATGCAAGCATCATTTTTATTGACAGATATGGACACTTATCACTATGTTTGATAATTTAACCACCAACTTATTTGTAGCTCTTATAGAGTTAATCCAAATAATTGTTTACTATTATGGCTATAATTTCTCAACTCTCAATTTATTTTTTGTATTTTTGCTATTTGATTGTTATAGAGCAAATTTGTTGTGTTTTTTTAGTGCTAAGTACAATCCATTGAATAATTGAACTTTTTGTATTTATAGAAGACACTTAACAAATGTTTCTCAAATACATCTATTACAAACTGAATTTAATTCTACTCAACTAATCTACTGTTATGAATAAATCTGCACAAAATAGCATTATTCACGAAATCACTCCACTATCGGAAAAGGATTGCTTGTACGTGGCCGAACGTATTAAATCCGAGTTTGTATATCCTATTCATAATCACGATGAATTTGAAATTAATTTTGTAGAGAAAGCTTCTGGAGTAATGAGAATTGTGGGCGATTCAACTGAAGTAATTGGCAATTATGATTTAGTGCTCATCACCAGTAAGGATTTGGAGCACGCTTGGGTACAAGGTGAATGCACTTCAAAGAATATCAGAGAAATAACCATTCAGTTTACTTCCGATTTTTTATCCTCATCATTGCTTCATAAGAATCAGTTCGAAAGTATCCAAAAAATGTTTAATCAGGCACAATTGGGTTTGTGTTTCCCTATGGAAACAATAGTGAAAGTATACCATTTGATTGACTCAATTCCAAAAGAGAAGGATGGATTTTATGCCGTAATAAACTTTTACACATTACTTTATGAATTATCACAATCAATAGGGGCACGTGTTCTAGCTAGTTCTTCTTACGCTCAAGTAGATGTGGACGCCGAAAGTAGAAGGGTGAAAAAGGTTCAGGAATATATAAATATTCATTATAAAGATGAAATTCGATTAAACCAATTGTCAGGATTAGTTGGAATGACACCAGTTGCATTTAGTAGGTTTTTCAAACTACGAACAGGGAGCAATATTTCGGAGTATATTATTAGAATGAGAATTGGATTTGCCACAAGTCAGCTTTTAAATACAACACATTCCATATCAGAGATTTGTTTCGAATGTGGGTTCAATAATTTGTCTAATTTCAATCGGATGTTCAGAAAGTTAAAGAGTTCCTCTCCCAAAGAATTTAGAGATTTATACCAGAAAAAAAGAATAATTATTTAGTGACTAGCAAACAAGTAAACAATGGAGTATTCGACATCCCGCCATTGCGAGAGTTGACTGATGACTAAACCTAAAATATGTTTTTTGAACCTGAATTGATTTAGAATTAAACTAAATGAATTCAGTTTTTTTTTCATATTATTCTCATTCATTTGAGATAGAAGAATCATCAAATAATTCGGACATTGTTTTAGTGTAAATAAAAAGTCATCAATTGTATAAAACGATAATAAAGTACTGTCATTTGATAAACAAAGTCTATTAATTTGATTATTAATAGTTTATTTTTGAAAACAAAACCAAGAGTCTAAATACGACAACAATGATCAACCATAAATTCCTTCAATTTTCATTGCTATTTTCAGCTACATGTAGCTTTGCTGCCGAAAGACCGAATGTGATTCTTATACTAACCGATGATCAGGGTTGGGGCGATGTGGCAGCTCATGGCAATCCGCAAATAAACACGCCCACTTTGGATAAACTCTATCGTGAATCGGCTGTAATGAATCATTTTTTTGTTTCGCCACTGAGTGCTCCCACCCGTGCCTCCTTGCTCACAGGTCGTTATCATTTACGCACTGGAGTGAGTTCGGTGGAAAGTGGTAACGAGAATATGAATTCTGAGGAAACAACTTTGGCAGAATTATTCAAGACAAATGGTTACGAAACTGGCTGTTTTGGAAAATGGCACAATGGGGCGTACTATCCTCTAACGCCTAATGGACAAGGCTTTGATACTTTTACAGGTTTTTGCTGCGGCCATTGGTCAAATTATTTCAATCCATTACTTCAACATAACGAAGAAATGTATCGTGGCAAAGGTTATATTACCGACATTCTCACCGATTCGGCTTTGTGTTTTATTGATAAAAACAAAGACAAACCTTTCTTCTGTTATGTTCCCTACAATGCACCTCATTCCCCTTTTCAAGTCCCCGATAAGTATTTTAATAAATACAAAAACATAGAAGCTAAAACCGAAAAAGACAGAAATACCTTGGCATGCATTTATGGCATGGTCGAAAATGTGGATGATAATATCCAACGCATTCTCACCAAACTCGATGTGCTTGATATTCGGAAAAATACCATAATCGTTTTTATGTCGGACAATGGACCGACCCATGTAATACGCTACAACGGCAATATGCGTGGCATAAAAGGCGAAGTGCATGAAGGCAGTGTCCGAGTTCCGTGTTATGTGAATTGGTCGGGTCAGATTTCTCCTCGCATCATTCAAAACAATTTTGCCCATATCGACATTTTACCAACGCTAATGGATTTATGCCAGATAAAAAATCCAAAAACTAGGTTCCCCATCGATGGTATTTCGTTCTCAAAAATACTACTCACTGGAAAGCAAAAAATCAAGGACAGAGCCATTGCCACTCATAAAATGCAAGATTCGTTAAACCCTTGGCTGGGAAGTGTTCGCACCAATCAATTCAGGATGGCGGTTTACAAAAACGAGATTATGTTTTTCGATATGCTCAAAGATTCTACGGAACGGAATAATATTTACGACCGCAACAATAAAGCTCAGAATAAAATATATCAGTCTTATTTAAAATGGTTTAATGAGGCTTCATTAGGCATTAATACTGACAAAACTGTTCCTATCGGTTACCCGCAAGCCAAACAAGTGAGGATTTCTACTCCCGAAGGAAAGATGTATGGAGCGTTGAAATGTTATGGCTATCCCAATCAAAACTGGGTTAATCATTTTCAAAGTAAAAATGACTCACTTAGTTTTTTGCTCAATGTTGTATCGGAAGGTAATTATGAAGTGGAAATAGAATATACTTTGCAAAAAAAGAATCCAGACATTAAAATACATGCCATTAGTCATTTAGTATCTATTAGTGCTGGTTTACCCGAGTATATTTCGGAACAGTTGCCTTCGCCCGACCGTGTAAAGCGTGGCGAAGCCTATGAAATGACTTGGGGAAAAGCAATAATTGGAAAAATAGTATTAGAAAAGGGGATACATCCGATTACAATTTTCGCTTCAGGGCTGATGAATGCCGATGATTTGAAGATAAAAACCCTTATTTTCAACAAAATTGAAAGTTATTAACGATAAAAATTCTACAATAAAGTATCGGTAATTGATAACAAACGCTCAATTATTTAAAAATTAAGCAATTATCTTTGTTGCGTTCATTTTAATTTTGAACTGGTTACAAAACACTTATCTAATTATTATTTAAAAAATCAACTTAAATGAAAAAGATTCTATTCTCTTTCACCGCAATTTTATTCAATTTGCTTGCTTTTGGTCAAGTAAATATTAATTTTGAAACTGGATCCAATCCTGCTGATTATGGTTATGGATTAACTGCGGTGGCTGTTGTAGCTAATCCTTTCAGCGGAGGCATTAACACTTCTGCCAATGTATTGCAAGTTACCGATAAGGG
>JBBSCW010000217.1:0-5990 GCA_038249855.1 Bacteroidales bacterium | reverse complement strand
TTGGGTTTCCAAGCCCTATAAAAATCCATGGTGAAAAGTGTGGAAACAGAATTCAGCGTTGCACTCAAAGTGGAAGTCAGCGCCGAAATCATTACGGCTATCATCAAACCAATCATACCCACAGGAAGTAAACGAAGAATTAATCGTGGATAAACCTCGTTGGTATCAATACCATAAGTGGCTTTGAGTGTATTTCCATCAATAATTTCGTTTGGAAGTGGTGTGCCGAGATTAAAAATATCGATTGCACGAGCCACCATGCCCGGAGTCATAAAAATAAATAGGGTAAATATGTACAGCAAAGCCACAAACAAGAACCCAACCCGACCTTCGTTGACTGATTTGGCCGATAATACACGTTGTACAATCACTTGATTATTACCCCAAAAATAGAATCCTAATACTGGAATACTTACAAATATAGCAAACCAAGGAACGGTAGTATCCGATGCAGGTCGAATAAGCTTCATCCACACTCCATCCTGAAAGCGGGTAGCAAATTCGTTCCATCCGCCCACAGCATCGAAACACAAATACGAAAGAAAAACTGAACCTACAATCAGCACGACCGATTGAATCATATCGGCATTAATGGCCGACGACAAACCGCCAATAATGGTATAAATACCAGCCATAAGTCCCATGCCGACAATTACCCACATCATGTCAATTTCGGGGAAAAGCATTTTTATAATTAATGCACCTGTATAAAGAGCAGCTCCCGCATCGAGAAACACATTTCCAATTAATGTAATGAGTGAAAAATACTTGCGGGACCGATTATCGAAACGCCTTCCTAAATATTCAGGAATGGTATAAATACCTGATTTAATGTAGAATGGCAAGAAGAAGAGTGCAACAAAAACAATTACAAAAACTGCTCCCACATTGTAATTGAACACGGCAAATCCGCTAATAAAAGCTTCGCCCGAATGACCGATAAGTGTGGATGAGCTTATACTTGCCGCGAAAAGCGACAATCCAATCACCAACCAATTTTGACTTTTTCCGGCTAAAAAATAATCACCGGCATTACTGTTTTTACGGTTGCGAAGTGCCCACCAAACTATTCCGGCAATAAAAACGATAATAATGGCTATGTCTAACCAACTTACTTTTGCATCCAAGGTTGTGATAATTTAAAGTTAATACTAATGTGATTTAGAGTTTGCGAATTTACAAAAAAAACAGTTCTACTTATGTTGTAATTGACTAACTTCCGACTTAAATTTTACCAAAGTTTTTTCTCTGCTATTTGATTTTATAAAACTGATTAACTCATTTATATCAGCGGTTGCCACACAGCACCATTGGTCGGATGCTCCGTAATACACATACAAAGTGTTGTCAACCAGTACATTGCCTGTCGGGAAAACCACACCCCATTTGTAAAGTCCATCCTTCTCAAATTCAGTTTCGGGCTCCATAATGAAATCTTTGGTTCGATAGAGTATTTTTGTGGGGTCGTTCAAATCGAGCAAACATGCTCCAATGCGATAACAATGCTTATTATCTACACCGTGATAAAGCATTAACCAACCTTCCAAAGTTCTAATTGGTGGTGTATTTCCTCCGACTTTTATCTCCCAAGTTTGTTCTCCTTGTAATAATAGTTTTGAAGGCACATTCCACGACATTAAATCATCTGAACTTTTGATCCATATAGCAGGATATTCTGTTCCATATTTATCACCTACATAGTTTTTCGGGCGGTGAAGCATATAATACTTTCCGTTAATTTTCTCTGGAAAAAAGATAACATCACGGTCGTCGAGACTTGGTTCGGTCAATCGACCTACTTTTTTGAAATGAATCAAATCCTTTGAAATTGCAAGTGCTGTATTCCCTATATTTTCGCGTAAGAATTTTGGTGCAAAACTATCATGTTTAGGGGCTTTTACTTCGTCGTACTGATATTTCCAGTATTGCCCAGGGGGATAGGGGCGAAAGGCATAAGTCATATAAAATTCATCGCCAAACTTAACCACACGAGGATCTTCGACCGAGCCAGCATCAAAATTATCGGGAGTAGGCGACAACACAGGTTTATCTTGTACTCGCTCGAAGTTAAAACCATCGGTACTTACTGCTAAGCCTATATGTATAAGGTGGTCTTCATCGTTGCCGGCGGCACGATAAAGTAAATAATACTTCCCATCTTCGTACCAAGCTGCGGGGTTGCAAACCACCAAATTTTCCCATGAATTTTGGGGATTAGGCGACAATATAGGATTACCCGAATATTTCTTTAATTTCATTTTTTTAGTTATTTATCAGTCATCAATTTTTACATATTCTACAAAACAAAAATAGAACTATTTCAATATAGTTTTCAGTATTATTTTGTTATATGATAATGAAATTTTGTACTAATATTATTATTGCTGTAATTATTAGAAAGCTTGATTTAGCATTTAGTAATGATATTATTATGTTTCTTATATAATACTATTTTGCTTGTTCAATAATATAAAATTGAATACATATTTATAATTCGAGCAAATTAACGCAATAATATTTAATTAGAGCTTAAAAACAGAAAAATATGTGTGATTTTTAGCTTGGAATAAAAGTAAATTCAGTATTTTTGGAGCGAACTTAAATTTGTGTTGTAATACTATTATGAAATATCTATAATATGAAAAATATAATTAGAGAGATCACGCCACTCACCAATGAAGAATTCTTCGTGGTTTTATATCATCCTAATGCAAAATTTGATTTTCCCACACACTATCACCCTGAATTTGAAATTAATTATGTAGAAGGAGCTGTTGGAAAAAGAATAGTTGGGGAGTCAATGAATTCGTACGCCGATGTTGATTTAGTAATGACTGGGCCCAATATTTATCATTCGTGGCAAAGCGAAACTGGTGGTGCTGAATTGGTTGTTACCATTCAGTTTCAGAAAGATATGCTCCCTTCGAGCTATCAAAACAAGAAGCTTTTAAACCCAATTCGCGAAATGTTAGAAAGATCGAATAGAGGAATTGCGTTTAGTCAAGTAACCATTCAGACGATTGCACCACGTATTAAGAATTTAATTAATGAAAATGGTTTTACTTCATTCTTAGATTTTCTAAGTATATTGCATGACATGGCCATTTCAGAAAATCAAAAAGTGCTTTGTAGCCAATCATTTAGTCCTAATATAGATATGTTTAAAAGCCGACGTATCCGTTTAGCTTGCGATTTTATCAGTCGTAATTATGAAAACAAAATCATGATAAGCGATTTGTCAAATTTAATTGGTATGACTAATTCTTCTTTTTGCCATTTTTTCAAAAAACGCACCAATAAGTCATTCGTGGATTATCTGAATGAAGTTCGCATTGGGCATGCCTCTATACAACTTATTGAAACTACTAAAACCATCTCGGAAGTTTGCTATGGTTGTGGATTTAATAATGTATCCAACTTTAACCGTATTTTTCGCGAAAAGAAAAAGGTTACGCCTAGTGAATTCAGAAAATATAATCAACAACAGATTTTAAAATATTAGACAAACAATTTCCAATATAATCAATGCGTTCCTATTTCAAAAAATCACTAATAAATTCATTTTTAGGTTTATCAATCATTTCATTCCATTCCTGTTGATATATTTTTTGTGTAAAATGATGTGCCCGATAAGGAGCTATTAGTAGATATTTTTTAGTTTTTGCTTGATTGAGAGCTGCGTAAATAGCAGAAGATGGACAAGTTTGATCAATCAGCCCAATTTCGACCACAAGGGTTGCTTTTGTAGCTTTTATCAGATGTGCGACATCGAAATAGGGCAAAGTTTCCAACATTTTTTCTCTATTATAACTTGTGGCAAAAGGGTAGGGCCAACTTCCTTTCCGACCGACTAGCGTTCCACCCCAGTCGCACATGGCAGGAACGGTGGCAACAACAGCTGTTACTCGTTCGTCCAATCCTGCAGCAGCCAATGCTTGTCCACCACCTTGACTTTCGCCCATCACTAAAATTCGTTTCCCATCCCATTCGGGTTGTTGTGTCAAAAAATCGATAGTTCGTAAAAGTCGTAAATACATGCCTAAAAAATAAATACTATCTTTATTTTCAAGCCCTGTTTGAGCATAATTTTTTAATTCAGTACTATCCAAAAAATTATAATAATCATCAGGTTGACCATTCAACATGCCATGAGCATTAAGGTCGAATGAGAGTGCGCCTTTCCCCATTTTGGCATATCGAATGGCGATTTCAGGTTTTGAGCGACACCAATCACCATTGACCCCAGCGGCATGAAAATAAATTACAATCGGTAATGATTTTGCTTTTGCAGCAATTGGTTTAGCAAAAAAGCCCCGTGCAGGTTTTGGTCCTGTACAATTAATCTCAACATTAAAACATTGATAATATGTATCTTTAATATTGACATAATTTGAGTCAATTTGCATTTTCAATTGTTTTAAAGCTTTTTTCTGATTATTCCAATAACAATTCAAATCCTTGGGACGTTTTGTGCCAGGACTAAATTTTAGAGGATCCACGATGCTACCAATACTTGCGAAATATTCTTTTGAACGTGCTTCAAATAAATAAGTAGTGGGTCGTTTTACTGTTTCATCGAAAATAACCAAGGAGTCCGAGTTGAAAATCATTTTCTTTTGACTTTGCGATGAAAAATCGTGTTGCATTCTCACTTGTGCCGTATCAACTTCTGTACTCGTTCTATACAAAACTACTTTTAATTTTTCGCCACTTTCATATAAACCATTCTCGTTGGTTTGTTTCAGATATATAGTTTGTGAATAGCCACTTTCGATAGCAGATACACACAACAGGCACAATATAAGCACTTTAATTTTTTTTTTTCATTATATTATTTTTTTTGATAGAATTGCTATAAAAGTAAAATAGGGTGACACACTCTGCCACCCTACCTACCTTAACTAAAAAACTAATATGAGCATTACTTTAAATACACTTTTTGTGTGCTCACTCCTTGCTCACTTCTTAATCTAACAACAAATAAACCTGTTTTTTGCAGGTCAATAATAGAATTATCAACGGCTTGTTTCAATACTAATCTGCCGCTTGTTTCGTAAATTTCTACACTCCCTTTACTAGATATACTAATTTGTTTCCCTTTTACAGAGAGCATATTATCATTTTGTGATGTTTTTAAACCTGTTCCCAAATCGAAACTTGCAGTTAATGTAATATCATTTTCAGCAGCAAAACTATACGTAGCCGAGGTCGATACAATAGTTCCTCCATTACTCCAATTTAGCAATCTGTAACCACTATTTGGAGTCGCCACTACTGTAACCACTGTTCCTTTACTTACAGTCTGCGTGGCCGAAACAGTTCCATTAGCATTAGCAGCTGTATTAATATTAACAGGATTATATTCGTAAGCGCCCATTTCTACTGTGCTGTTAATAATACGATTACTGCCCATAATATCAGTACTAACAGTTGTGTAAGCTCTTGCCGCTCCTCCAAAAGCAGTTGTAACGTAAGGATATGGCACATCCGCTCTTCCAGAAATCGTAGAGCCCAAACCTAACAAAGCCGAAGTTGAATTCAAACGCCAATCAGCGGAAGCGATTTCAGACATTTTGGTAACATCGTAACCCTGAAAAGTTGTTTCAGCAGCAAAACCAGGCATTGCAATATCTGTTGCGTTTTTATTCCCATTTCCAGCAGTAATATCTACATCAACAAACGTAGCATCGCTAAAATAGTTATTAAAAATTGCCAATTGAACTTCGCCAGCATTGGCAAAGAATATATTGTTTTTTGTAGATGTTGGAGCTGAATTGTTATAAAATATTGAATTTGATACTCTTGAATAACGCACATTTTGACCCCAATTCAAACCACCTACACCATTGGTAGCATCTGTACTTTTATTATTTGCTATAACGCAGTTCATAAGCGTAAAGTGTGTGTCTTGATTTACGAAAATAGCTGCTGCATATCCACTCGAAGTGTTATTCACAACAATACAATTTATCAATGCGGCACCTTGATTC